>JAGPEG010000040.1 GCA_018057165.1 Tabrizicola sp. | reverse complement strand
GCACTTGGGTTCATCACATTGGTCGCGGGGTTCAGGTTGAAACAGTGCTGATCGTGGATTTCGCGGTCCTTCGCGATGAGGGCGTCAAGGCGGGTTGCGACCTGATGCGAGGTCTTGCCGGCCTCGGTGGCGAGGCGCTGGATGATGGTTTCACAGGCGGCGGGGACCCAGGGGCGGGGGACGAGGTGGGGCATGGCGGTCTCCTTTTGTGTGAGCCTAGGGGGAGTGGGGCTTGCGGACAAATCAGTTCTGCGGAAAATTAGGGTCAGAAAAGGTGAGCCATGCCTGTCGCCCCGCCGCCCCTGACCCGGTTGCCGCTGAATGCGCTGCGTGCCTTCGAGGCGGCGGCGCGGACGGGGGCGTTTACACTGGCGGCGGCAGAGCTGGGGGTGACTCCCGGCGCGGTGACGGCGCATGTGAAGGCGCTGGAGGAGCGGCTGGGGGCGGCCTTGTTCGAGCGGCAGGCGCGGGGGGTGCGGCTGACGGCGCTGGGGCTGGCGGCGGTGGAGGAGCTGACCGGGGCCTTCGACGCGCTGGCGGGGGCAGAGGCCCGGTTGCGGGCACTGGCGCTGCCGCAGGAGGTGCATATCGCGACGCTGCCCGCGATTGCGCAACTGTGGCTGTCGCCCCGGTTGCCCGCGTTACGGGCGGCGGCGCCGGAGATTTCCGTTTCGATCACCGCGCTGGAGGCCCCGCCGAACCTGAAGCGCAGCCTGCATGATCTGAGCCTGTTCCCGGCGGATAGGGGGGGCAGGCTGGTGGCGCGGGACGAGCTGTTTCCGGTCTGCGCGCCGGGGTTGGCGGCGCGGCTGGCGAAGATGGAGGATCTTGGGTCGGTGCCCTGTCTGTCGGATACGGCCTGGGACCGGGATTGGGAGGTCTGGCTTCAGGCGGCTGGCGCGAAGCTGGCGGTGCGGGGGCCGGTATTCTCGCTTTACGCGCTGGCGGTGGAAGAGGCGGTGAACGGGGCCGGGGTGCTGATGGGGCATGGGCCGCTGGTGGCAGCGCACCTTGAACGGGGGGCGCTGATTGCGCCTTTTTGCCAACGGGTTACGCTGCCAGCGGGTTTCCGGCTATGGGCGGCGCGGCCCTTGATGAAGGGCAGCGCCGTGGCTCGGGTGGCGGACTTCCTGGCCGGTTAGGCGAAGGCCGCTGCCAGCGCGATCTCGACCATCGCGCCGAAACTGCGTTCACGCTGGTCGGCGGGAAGCGCCTCGCCGGTGGTGATATGGTCGGAGACGGTGAGGACGGCCAGCGCCCGTGCGCCATGGCGGGCAGCGACCATGTAAAGCTCGGCGGCTTCCATCTCGACCCCCAGGCAGCCGTGGCGGAGGAGTTCGGCGGAAAGGTCGGGGCGTTCGTCGTAGAAAGTGTCGGAGGAGTAGATGCCGCCGACATGGACGGGGGTGCCCTTGGCGGTAGCGGCGGCGTAAGCCTTGGCGAGAAGGCCGAAATCGGCGCAGGGGGCGAAATTCAGCTCCTTGAAGATGGTGCGCGAGGGTGAGCCGACGGTCGAGGCGGTCTGCGCCAGGATCACGTCGCGGACCTTGACGCTTTCGGGCAGGGCCCCGGCAGAGCCGATGCGGATCAGGGTCCTGGCGCCATAATCGCGGATCAGTTCGTTGGCGTAGATCGACAGGGACGGCATCCCCATGCCCGAGCCGTGGATGGTGACGCGGTGGCCGTTCCAGGTGCCGGTATAGCCAAGCATCCCCCGGACCTCGTTCACCAGGACCGCGTCCTTCAGGAAGGTCTGCGCGGCCCAGCGGGCACGGTAGGGGTCGCCGGGCAGAAGCACGGTTTCGGCGATCTCGCCAGGCTTGGCGCCGATGTGGAAGGTCATGTCTTGGTCTCCTTGCGGATGTCGGGGTCAATGCCCTGATTTTCCGCCACTTTTCTGGTATTTCTTGTGTTTATCTCTCTGCATCTTCCTTCCGTAGGGACGGCGGGAAGATGCCCGCGCCATTAATGCGGCGCGCGCGGGTCTGCTGCAAGAGCGGATAAAGGGGCGGCGTGCTCGCCATGGTGCATGGCAAGGCTTGTGCCCGGCGGATCCTCGCAGCCCCGGATCTGCCCCTTCGCGCGGCGGGGCCACGCGGGCAGCCCTGCCGGGTTACGGGTCTTGCGGAAGCTGCCGGGGTCGCGGCGGCGACCGGATAACCCTATTCGGCGGCGACCGGGGCGGGGTCGACCAGCGCCACGAGGTCCAGCATGATGCGGTTCAGCTGGAAGTCCTTGGGGGTGTAGACCTGCGCCACGCCCATCGCTTTCAGGGTCTTCGCGTCCTCGTCCGGGATGATGCCGCCGACGACGAGGGGTTGGGTCAGACCCGCTTCGCGCATCAGATCCAGCGTCTCGCGCAGGAGCGGCAGGTGGCTGCCGGAAAGGATGGAGAGGCCGATCACATCGGGCTGCCTCTCGGTGGCGGCAGAGACGATTTCCTGCGGAGTCAGGCGGATGCCGTCGTAGGTGATCTCGATCCCGCAGTCGCGGGCGCGGGCGGCAATCTGCTCGGCGCCGTTGGAATGGCCGTCGAGGCCGGGTTTTCCGAGGAGAAGGCGCAAGGGGCGACCGAGTTTGGTGGCCACGGCGGCGACGGCGTCGCGGACGGGTTCCAGGCCCTCGGTCCGGTTCGAGGGGTGCTGGGAGACGCCGGTGGGCGCGCGGTATTCGCCATAAAGCGCGCGCATCGCCCCACCCCATTCGCCGGTGGTGACGCCCGCCTTGGCGCAGGCGATGGAGGCGGGCATGATGTTTTCGCCGGTCTCGGCGGCTTTCCGCAGTGCGGCGAGGGCTTCGGTGACTTTGGCTGGGTCGCGTTGGGCGCGCCAGTCGGCGAGGCGGGCGCATTGGTCGGCCTCGGCCTTGGGGTCGGCCTGCATGATCGCCCCTTCGCCGGTGGCGAGGGGGGAAGGTTCGGTGGTGATGAAGCGGTTCACCCCGACGACGGTGGTTTCGCCGGATTCGATTTTCGTCAGGCGTTCGGCATTGGCCTCGACCAGGCGGGATTTCATGTAGGCGATGGCGGCGACGGCCCCGCCCATGGCGTCGATATGGGCGAGTTCTTCCAGCGCGCCCTGCTTCAGCGCCTCGACCTTGCGGTCCACGGCGGGGTTGCCGTCGAAGAGGTCGTCGTGGTCGAGAAGATCGGTCTCATAGGCCAGGATCTGCTGCATCCGCAGCGACCATTGCTGGTCGAAGGGACGCGGCAGGCCCAAGGCTTCGTTCCAGGCGGGTAGCTGAACGGCGCGGGCACGGGCGTTCTTCGAGAGGGTGACGGCCAGCATCTCGATCAGGATGCGGTAGACGTTGTTTTCCGGCTGCTGCTCGGTGAGGCCCAGTGAGTTGACCTGCACCCCGTAGCGGAAGCGGCGGAAGCGGGCGTCGGTGATGCCGTAGCGGGTTTCCAGAAGCTCATCCCAGAGGGCGGTGAAGGCGCGCATCTTGCAAAGCTCGGTCACGAAGCGAATGCCGGCATTGACAAAAAACGACATTCTACCCGCCATTGCGGGGAAATCTGCGGCAGGGACTTTCACTTTCAGATCATCGAGGACGGCGCAGGCGGTGGCGAGCGCGAAGGCCAGTTCCTGTTCCGGCGTGGCCCCGGCCTCTTGCAGGTGGTAGCTGCAGACGTTCATCGGGTTCCACTTCGGCAGGTGTTTCCCGGTATAGGCGGCAACGTCGGTGATCAGGCGCAGCGAGGGCTGCGGCGGAAGGATATAGGTGCCGCGCGAGAGATATTCCTTGATGATGTCGTTCTGCACGGTGCCTTGCAGGGCCGCGATGTCGGCGCCCTGTTCCTCGGCCACGGCGATGTAGAGCGCCAGAAGCCAGGGGGCGGTGGCGTTGATCGTCATCGAGGTGTTCATCTGGTCGAGCGGGATGTCCCGGAACAGCGCGCGCATGTCGCCAAGATGGGCCACGGGCACGCCGACCTTGCCGACCTCGCCCGCGGCGCGCGGATCGTCGCTGTCGTAGCCGGTCTGGGTCGGCAGGTCGAAGGCGACGGAAAGCCCGGTCTGCCCCTTGGCGAGGTTGGTGCGGTAGAGCGCATTCGAGGCGGCGGCGGTGGAATGGCCGGCATAGGTGCGGAAGAGCCAGGGTTTTTCGGGCATGGGGGTCTCGCGAGTCGAGAGGGTAATTTTATTGCGTTGTGGATTGGATACGCGACAGATCATGCCAATGTCAATCGCTGCGCTGCGGCAAGCGTCGCCGGGGGCCAGCCCCCGAACCCCCGGGATACTTGCACCAGTATGAAGGGCATTGCCGCAGGAGGGCATTCGGCTAGGCTTTCCCCATGTTCGGCACGGTGGCGGTTCCGGTCTGGTTGTTGGTTCTGATCCTGGGCTTCGCCGCGATCAGCTTTGCCACGCATTTCCTGTTTCCAAGCGTGCGCTGGTTCTTTCGGCGGCGGGCCGAGAAGGCTCTGGCGCGGCTGAACGCCCGGCTGGACCGGAAGATCGACCTGTTCAAGCTGGCGCAGCGGGCGGATATGGTGGCGCGGCTGGCCTATGACCAGCGCGTCGTCGAGGCGGCGATGACGCATGCCACCGAAACCGGGGTGCCGGGGGAAGTCGCCTTCGAGGAGGCGCGGCGCTATGCGCGCGAGATCGTGCCGGGGTTTTCGGCAACGGTCTATTTCGGCTTCGGCACGCGGGCGGCGAAATGGATCTCGCGGCTGCTGTTCCGCGTCCGGGTCGGCAAGGTGGATCAGGCGCTGCGCGAGATCGACCCGAAGGCCACGGTGATCTTCGTGATGAACCATCGGTCGAACCTGGATTACGTTCTGGTGACATGGCTTGTCGCCGGGCGGTCGGCGGTGAGTTATGCGGTGGGGGAATGGGCGCGGGTCTGGCCGCTTTCGGCGCTGATCCGGTCGATGGGGGCCTATTTCATCCGGCGGGGGAGCCGGAATGCTTTGTATCGCAAGGTGTTGGCGCGCTATGTGCAGATGGCGACCGAAGAGGGCACGACGCAGGCGATGTTCCCCGAGGGCGGGCTGTCTCTGGACGGGCGGGTCGGGCCGGCGAAGCTGGGGCTGATCAGCTATATCGTCGAGGGTTGGGAACCGGGAGAGCGCGATGTGGTGTTCGTGCCGGTGGGGCTGGCCTATGACCGGGTGCTGGAGGACCGGGTGCTGGTCGAGGCGTCACAGGCCGGGACACGCCGGTTCCGGAATCGCCCGGTCAGGACCGCGCTTTATGCCGTGCGGTTCCTTTGGGCGCGGTTCCGGGGGCGGACGAAAGGCTTCGGGACGGCGGCGGCGGGGTTCGGTGCGCCGCTGTCGCTGCGCGACTATCTGGCGGCGGGGGGCACGGTCGAGGGCCTGGGCGAGCGGCTGATGGCGGCGATTGCCGGGGTGGTGCCGGTCCTGCCGGTGCCGCTGGTGGCGCGGGCGCTGGGCGAGGGGGTGGCGAGTCGGGAGGAATTGGCTGCGCGGGTTCAGGCGATGATAGACCGCCTGACGATGGCGGGCGCAGTGCTGAAGCTGCCGCCGCAGGGTGTGGACGCGGTGCTGGACGAGGGGCTGGAGCCGCTGATCCGGCGGGGCCTGGTGAGCGAGGGTTTGCAGCCTGTGCCCAGCGAGAGGGCGCTTCTGAACTTTTACGCGGCTTCGGTGCCGGACATCGGTGTTGCTGCAACGCCGCAGACATAAAATTTCAAGATTACCCAATCAGACTATTGCAAAATTGCGCAGGGAACTATTATCTGCCGCCAAGGGCGCGGCGATTCTGCGGCGCGGCATCTGACTTGGAGGCTCTGTTGGCTTTGGATACGCAAAACGCACCCGTGATCTACGACGCGCCGAAGAAGGACCTGTACGAGCTGGGCGAGATGCCCCCGATGGGTCATGTGCCGAAGCAGATGTATGCCTGGGCGATCCGGCGGGATCGCCATGGCGCGCCGGAGCAGGCCATGGTGCAGGAGGTGGTCGACACCTGGGCCATCGACAGCCATGAGGTGCTGGTTCTGGTGATGGCGGCGGGCGTCAACTACAACGGCGTCTGGGCCGGGCTGGGCCAGCCGATCAGCCCCTTCGACGGACACAAGGCGGCCTATCACATTGCAGGGTCGGATGCGTCGGGGATCGTCTGGGCGGTGGGCGACAAGGTCAAGCGCTGGAAGGTCGGGGATGAGGTGGTGATCCACTGCAACCAGGACGACGGCGACGACGAGGAATGCAACGGCGGCGACCCGATGTTCTCGCCCACCCAGCGGATCTGGGGCTACGAGACGCCGGACGGCAGCTTCGCGCAGTTCACCAAGGTGCAGGCGCAGCAGTTGATGCCGCGCCCGAAGCACCTGACCTGGGAGGAATCGGCCTGCTACACGCTGACGCTGGCGACAGCCTACCGGATGCTCTTCGGCCACGCGCCGCATGACTTGCAGCCGGGGCAGAACGTGCTGGTCTGGGGGGCGTCCGGGGGCCTGGGCTCCTATGCGATCCAGCTGATCAACACGGCGGGGGCGAATGCAATCGGGGTCATCAGCGACGAATCGAAGCGGGATTTCGTGATGTCGCTGGGCGCGAAGGGCGTGATCAACCGCAACGAGTTCAAATGCTGGGGGCAATTGCCGAAGGTGAACTCGGAGGACTACAACACCTGGCTGAAGGAGGCGCGGCGCTTCGGCAAGGCGATCTGGGACATCACCGGCAAGGGGGTGAACGTCGACATGGTGTTCGAGCATCCGGGCGAGGCGACCTTCCCGGTGTCGTCGCTGGTCTGCAAGAAGGGCGGCATGGTGGTGATCTGTGCCGGGACCAGCGGGTTCAACTGCACCTTCGACGTGCGCTACATGTGGATGCACCAGAAGCGCCTGCAGGGCAGCCACTTTGCCCACCTGAAGCAGGCGGCGGCGGCGAACAAGCTGATGTGCGAGCGCAGGCTGGACCCCTGCATGTCCGAGGTCTTCCCCTGGGCGCAGATTCCCCAGGCGCATACGCTGATGTGGAAGAACCAGCACAAGCCGGGCAACATGGCGGTGCTGGTGCAGGCACCACGCACCGGATTGCGGACGTTCGAGGACACGCTGGAGGCGAGCAAGTCGATCTAAATTCTACCTTTAACAACCAATTCACCCATCGCCCGGATATCTGTGCTTAAGTGAGTCGCCGTGGGCTGGCCTTGTCGAAAGGTCGGACCCATGGCGGCACAGATTTCTGGCCGAGGGACTGAATGCGCCACGACTGGGTCTTCGACGTGTTGTCGGATCTTCTAACCTATGCGACCCAGAACGGCCTGCCCCGGCTGGCGTCGAAGGTGTCCGAAACGATTGAAGTTGCCCGAAGCGAGATCGACGCTGCGGGTGGTGGGCCGGATGAGCTGCCGAAATCACCACCAAAGCCGCGACGGATGCACTGACCCTACCGCTTGCGTCTTGCAGGGGCTATGATCGCAGGATGCAGTCCCCCGCGCTGACCTTTTCCGACGACCAGGCCGAGGCTTACGACCGGCTTGCCGCCGCCTTCGCCGGGGCCGGGATCGACCTGGCCGAGGGCGAGCTGACGCCGATGGCCGAGGGACGGATCTCGGTGCTGGCGGTGGTGGGCAAGGCGGGGTCGGGCAAGACCATGCTGCTGGCCGAGCTGTACCGGGGGCTGAAGGCGGCGGGGGTCGAGGTGGTCTCGGGCGATTATGAGGGGCGCAAGCGCAAGGACCGGCGGACGCTGGCGATCCTGGCGCCGACGAACAAGGCGGCGTCGGTCCTGCGCCTGCGCGGGGTGCCGGCGACGACGATCCACCGGATTTTATACACTCCGGTTTATGATCCGGAATACGAGAAGATCGCCGAATGGCTGGCGGGAACGGGGACGCGGCCGGTGATCGACAGTCTGGCGATTGCGGGGTTGACCGACCTGGCGCTGGACCGGGCGCATGCGTTCTATCAACAGGTCGCCAGCATTCCGGGGGCGCTGGCGGCGGCGGGGTTGAAGGGGTCGGACTTCATCAAGGGCTGGAAGCGGCGGGAGGAGCCGCTGGATGTGGGCTTCGTCGATGAAAGCTCGATGCTGGACGAGCGGCAGCTTGAAGACCTGCGCGAGATTTTCCCGACACTGGTCCTGTTCGGCGACCCGGCGCAGCTGGCCCCGGTGGGTGCGTCGGGCGAGATGGTGTTCGACAAGCTGTCCGAAGGGCGGAAGCTGGTGTTGCACCGCATCCACCGCCAGACCCAGGACAACCCGATCCTCGACCTTGCCCATGCGCTTGGCGACGAGCGGATCGGGTTCGAGGCGTTCGAGCGGCTGGTCGAAGAGACGGCGCGGAAGGACGACCGGGTGGTCTGGGCGGAACGGGTCGAGGCGGCGCTGATGGCGCGGTCCCCCGTGCTGGTCTGGCGCAATGCGACGCGGGTGCGGTTGATCCAGGCCTTCCGCAACGCCTATGGCGCGCCGGAAGATCAGTTGCTGCCGGGCGAGCCCCTGATCTGCGACGGGATCGAACTGCCGCTGAAGCACCGGAAGAAGCGGAACGATCTGGAGGCACGGGGCCTGATCAAGGGCGCTCAGGTCATCTATCTGGGCGAGGGCAACCGCGAAGGCTTTGCACGCTTGTATGTGGTGGGCGCGCTGGAGCCGCAGGTTTCGGCGGCCTCGATCATCAAGATCGAGAAGCCGGACGAAGAGGAACCGTTCATTCCCCACGCCGCGCGGATGGGGGCGGCCTTTCTGCACGGGGCGGCGGTGACGGTCCACAAGGCGCAAGGGTCGCAATGGGAAGAAGTGCAGGTCTTCGCACCCGACCTTTATGCCGCGGCGCAGTCGGGGCGGTCCGAGGCCGGGGTGCCCTTGTGGAAGCGGCTGGCCTATGTCGCGATCACCCGGGCGCAGCACCGGCTGTACTGGGTGGTGCGGAACCGGCTGGCGCGGCCTGTGGAGCCATTGTCGATCAACGACCTGAAGCGGGAGCCGTCGCCGTTGGCGTTGGGGGAAGCGGAGTAGGCAAGGGTAAAATCTTTCGACGAAAAATTTTAGCCTTGGGCTGTTCAGCTTGTTTCGCTTCTCGCCTATCCTTGCGGAAAGAAGGAGGCGCCCATGGCTTTGGTTTTCGTCCAGTTCCGCTGTATCCCCGGCCAGACCTACGAGGTGGCCAATGCGATCTGGGATCGGGAAGTGGTGAGCGAGTTGTATTCCACCAGCGGCGACTATGACCTGATCGCCAAGGTCTACATCCCCGAGGGCGAGGATACCGGGCATTACCTGTCGTCGCGGCTGTTCGACATTGCGGGCATCCAGCGGACCCTGACGACGATGACCTTCAAGGCGTTCTGAGGGGGGCAACCGCCGGGGCGCTGCCCCGGACCCCGGGATATTTCCACCAGTATGAAAGCCTAGAGCCAGGCGCTGCGGCCGGTGCCGACGGCCATTGCGACATTGGCAAAGCCGTCGCGGGCCAGACGGGCGTCAAGGCCCCTGGCGATTTCGGGCACGAGGGAAATACCCTGATAGACCATCGCGGTGTAAAGCTGCACGGCAGAGGCCCCGGCGCGGATCTTCTGGTAGGCCTCTTCGGCGCTGCTGATGCCGCCGACTCCGATCAAGGGCATAAGTCCATGGGTCAGGAGTGAAAGCTGCGCCAGAACCCGTGTAGACTTTTCGAACAATGGGGCACCGGAAAGGCCGCCGGCTTCGCCACGACTTGCAGATTTCAAACCTTCGCGCGAGAGCGTGGTATTGGTGGCGATGATCCCGGAGATGCCGGAGGCAAGCGCGACCTCGGCGATCTGGGCCAGGTCGTCAGTGGTCAGGTCCGGGGCGATCTTCAGGAAGACCGGGATCGGAACGGGCAGGGCGGCGCGCGCCTGCATCACCCCTTTCAGGAGCGCGGTGAGGGCGGCGGCCCCTTGCAGGTCGCGCAGGCGTTCGGTGTTCGGCGAACTGACATTCACGGTGGCGAAATCGACATGCGGGCCGCAGGTGGCAAGCACTTTGGCGAAATCGGCGGCGCGGCTTTCCGAAGTCTTGTTCGCGCCGAGGTTCAGGCCCACGGGCACCGGGCCAGGGTTGCGCCGGGACAGGCGGGCGGAGATTGCGGTCATGCCCTGGTTGTTGAAGCCGAAGCGGTTGATCGCCGCGCGGTCTTCGGTCAGGCGGAAGAGGCGCGGCTTCGGGTTGCCGGGCTGGGCCAGGGGCGTGGCCGCGCCGATCTCGATGAAGCCGAAGCCCGCGCGGGAAAGCGGCGCGAGAGCGGTGGCGTTCTTGTCGTAGCCCGCAGCAAGGCCGACCGGGTTCAGAAGCGGCATTCCGGCAAGGGTGGTGTGCAGCCGGGGCAGGTCGACCGGGCCGGGCAGGGGCACGAGGCCGGACCGCAGCGCCAGGAGGGACAGCGCATGGGCGCGCTCGGGGTCGATGCGGTGCAGAAGCGCAAGGCCGGTCTGCTCCAGAAGGCTCACAGAAGACCCTCGGGGAAGATGTGGCCGGTGGCGCCGAGGGGCAGCGACTTGTCCCAGACCACCTCGTCCAGGCGCAGCGCGCGGTAGAGATGCGGGAAAAGCTGCCCCCCGCGCGAGGGTTCCCATTTCAGGGCGGGGCCAAGGCGGTCGGGGTCGAAGGCCACAAGCACCAGGTCGCTTTCGGTGGCGAACCATTTCGCGGCGGTTTCCGTCACCTGGGCAGGGGTGGAGAAATGGATGTAGCCGTCGGCCAGATCGACCGGCGCGCCGAGGGTTTCCCCGGCGGCACGGAAGGCATTCCATTCGGGGCGGCGGAAGATCTTGAGGATCAGCATGGGGGCCGAATAGCGAAGCGGAAGGAACCTGGCAATGGCTTGCGACGTGTCATCGGCCTGACACCGGTCGAGGTGATGTTGCTTTGACACCGATGCCCGGTAGGGCGCATGGTTCGGTCATCCGATAGCCAAACTTGGGAGAGAGTAGCGATGCGTGGACTATCCAGATGGGCCGTTCTTGCCGCCATGACGGCTGCCCCGGCAGGTGCCGAAACAGTGAAGCTGACGCTGCTGGGCGTGGGTGACGTCTACAACTTCGAGGAGGAGGACGGTCGCGGTGGCTTTGCCCGGCTGAATGCGGTGGCGAAGGCGGAACGCGCGGCCAATCCGAACACGCTCTATCTCTTCAACGGTGACATGCTGTCGCCCTCGCTCGCCTCGGGCTTCGACATGGGGCAGAACACCATCGACTTCACCAACCTGGTGCCCTTCGACCTGGCGGTGCCGGGGAACCATGAATACGACTTCGGACCGGAGAATTTCGCCGAGAAGATGAAGGCGTCGAAATACCCCTGGGCCGCGATCAACATCACCAACGCCGACGGCAGCCCGGTGGAAGGCCTGGGTGGAGTGATGATGAAAGAGGTGGCAGGGCTGAAGATCGCGCTGATCCCGGTGGCGCAGGATACCTCGCCCGAGGTGAGTTCGACGGGCAGCCTGAAATTCCTGCCGACGGTCGACAGCGGGATCGCGGCGGCGGAAAAGGCCATCGAGGACGGGGCCGATCTGGTGGTGGGGGTCGTGCAGACCAACATGGAGAACGACCGCAAGCTGATTGCCAGCCATGCCTTCGACGTGATCCTGTCGGGCGACGACCATTCCTATGCCACGGCCTATGACGGGGTGACGGCCTATGTCGAGACCAGCGTCGACGGGCAGTATCTGACTCCGGTCGACCTGACGGTCGAGATCACGGTCAAGGACGACGGCACCCGCGAGATCAGCTGGACGCCGACCTTTCGCTTCATCGACACGGCGACGGTGACGCCGGACCCGGAGACGGCGGCGATGGCGGATGCGTTGCGGGCGAAGATGGATCAGACGCTGGATGTCGAGATCGGCACGCTCGAAACCCCACTCGACAGTCGCCGCAACGTGGTGCGGGCAGAAGAGTCGACGATGGGCAATCTGATCACCGACGCGCTGCGCGATGCGACGGGAGCGGATATCGCGCTGATGAACGGCGGCGGCATCCGGGGTGACACGACCTATGACGCGGGCCGCAAGCTGACCCGGCGGGATATCCTGACGGAACTGCCGTTCGGCAATACCACGGTGGTGACGGAACTGCCGGGGTCTCAGGTGCTGCTGGCGCTGGAAAACGGGGTGAGCCAGGTGGAAAAGGGCGCAGGCCGCTTCGCGCAGGTGTCGGGGTTGACCTTTGCCTTCGACGCGGCGGCGGAACCGGGCAGCAGGGTCAGCGAAGTGATGGTCGGTGGCGCGCCGCTTGAGGCCGACAAGCTGTATAAGGTCGCGGTCAACGACTACATCGTCGGCGGCGGCGATGGCTTTGCGGCCTTGGGGGGCGGGCGGATCCTGACGGATGGTCCGACGGGGCAGCTCGTCGCGAATGACGTGATGGCCTATGTCGAGAAGCTGGGGACGGTGAAGGTCGCCGTCGAGGGCCGGATCAAGAAACTGGGGCAGTAGCCCTGGGGGACTGCTCGTCGATGATATCGTCCCTTCCCGCACAGTGTCAGCGGGGAGGGACGATGTCGCACGAGGCGCGGGCGTCGGCATGACGCCGAACGACGGGCCGTTTTCAGCGGGTCGGGGTTTCCGGGCCCGCGATATGGACGGCCAGCAGGCAGCCGTTCGGCGTGTAGGAATGATGCTCGGTTCCGTCGCGGTAGAAGACCAGATCACCGGCCTTCAGCACGCGACCGTCATCCTCGACCAGCTCGCCTTCCAGGATCAGGAACTGCTCATGCCCGTTGTGGATGTGGCGGCGCGTGGTCATGCCTGCGGGCATCCGGTAGACGTGGAAGCCTTCGCCCAGGGGCATTCCGCTGTCGAGTTGCAGCACCTCGTCACCCAGTGCGATCCCGTCGGGATAGACGAAGGGCCGGAAATCGGCGTCGTGGATGTTGGCGATCTTGCGGTCTTCCGGGGCGAAGGTCATTGGCGGGTCTCCATCTGGGCTGGCGTCGGGTAAGGGAAGGTTGCGGTCGGCGAAGAAAAGCTTCGGATGCAGGCGGTCATGCGCGGCGGCCACGCGGTAGACCTCCAGCTGCGCAGGGCTGAGGCCGCCCCGGACATAAAGCGTCATCGCGCAGGCGTAGCGGTCGCGGCCCGAGCCTTTGGCCCCCAGCGGGATGCCCAGAAGCGCGGTCATCCGTTTGTCCGGTAGGCAAGGCGTTCGTCGGCCAGCCTGCGCGCCTCGGCGCGGTTCATGAGGATGCCCGCGACGATCACGCCAAGGCCGACAGCGAGGACCATCAGCGTGGCGAGCGCGTTGATGTCGGGGGTCACGCCCAGCTTGACCTTGGACCAGATCAGAAGCGGCAGTGTGGTCGAGCCGGGGCCGGTGGTGAAGGAGGTGATCACCACATCATCCAGCGAGATGGTGAAGGCCAGCAGCCAGCCGGACAGGATCGCGGGAGAAATGACCGGCAGGGTGATGTCGAACAGCACCTGCCAGGGGCGCGAGCCAAGGTCCATCGCCGCCTCCTCGATGGCGCGGTCGAATTGCAGGAGACGGGCCTGGACGATGGTGGTGACGAAGACCATCGAGAAGGTGATATGCGCCAGTGTGACGGTGGCAAAGCCACGTTGCGCGGGCCAGCCGATCCATTGGGCGAGCAGCAGGAAGAAGATCAGCGAAGAGACCCCGGTGATCACTTCGGGCATGATCAGGGGCGCGGTGACAAGCCCGCTGAACAGCGTGCGACCGCGGAACTTGCCCATGCGGACGATGGCGATCCCGGCCATGGTGCCAAGGATCGTCGCGACAGTGGCCGAAACCAGCGCGATCTTCAGCGACAGCAGCAGCGCGTCGATCACCTTGGTGTTGGACCAGAGAGCCACATACCACTTGGTCGAGAACCCGCCCCAGACCGTTGCCAGCCGCGAGGCGTTGAAGGAATAGACGATCATCGACAGGATCGGCACATAGAAGAAGGCAAAGCCGAAGGCGAGGACCGAGAGCAGGAAGGTCGGGCGGCGGGTCATTTCGTGCCCTCGGACCGGGCCTGATAGTGGCTGTAGAGCATCGTCGGGATGACCATCAGCGCCAGAAGCGCGACGGCAACGGCAGAGGCCATCGGCCAGTCGCGCGCCGAGGAAAACTCGTCCGAGATCACCCGCCCGATCATCGGGGCGCCTGCATCGCCGACCAGCGAGGGGATCACCAGTTCGCCCGCCGCCGGGATGAAGACCAGCAGGCCCCCCGCGATGATGCCGGGGATGGATTGCGGCAGGGTCACGTCCAGGAACACCTGCCAGGGCCGCGAGCCGAGGTCGAGTGCCGCCTCGTCCAGTGTGGGGTCCAGCCGTTCGAGGCTGGCGTAAAGCGGCAGGATCATGAAGGGCAGGTAGGTGTAGACCATCACCAGAACGACGGCGAAGTTGGAATGCATCATCGGCAGCGACTTCACCGCCCAGTCGATCGGCACGACCCAGTTCCAGACATCGGTCAGCGCCGCGTTGAACCAGCTGGATTTGCCCATCAGCCCCATCCAGGCGTAGACGCGCAAGAGGAACGAGGTCCAGAACGGCAGGATCACCAGCATCAGCAGGATGTTGCGCCAGCTTTTCGACACCCGCGTCAGCGCCAGTGCCATCGGATAGCCGAGGAGCAGGCAGAAGACCGTCGCCGTCGCCGCATTCATCAGCGAGATCAGGAAGGCCCGGACATAAAGCGCATCGCCGAAAAGGCGCGCATAGCCGCCAAGGTTGATCCAGGGATGCTCGCCGCCAAAGGAGAAGGGCGGGGCGGTGGGGGTCTTGGTCGCGACCGACATGGCGACGACGATCAGGAAGGGCAGCAGGAAGAACAGGATCAGCCAGACATAGGGCAGCCCGATGATCAGATCGGACCAGCCGGTGCGGTCGAACCAGGCTTTCAGCCGCGCCATGTCAGTCCCCCAGCACGATGGCGGCACCGGGGTCGAAGGACAGCCAGACCCGGTCGTCCCAGTCGGCGACCCGTGCGGCTTCGTCGCCGCGGCGTGCGTTCACCGCATGAACCTGCACCAGCGCGCCCGAGGGCAGGGTGATGCGGTAGAGGCTGTCCTTGCCGAAATAGGCCAGATCCTTCACCACGCCTTCCACCACATTGCCTGCCTCGGGCCGGGTCTTCGAGATGGTGATCTTCTCGGGGCGCAGGGCCAGCGTTACTGCCTGGCCATCGGTGATCTCCGGCACGTCGCGCGCCAGAACCTCGGCAGCGAAATCAGCCACCTTCAGGCGCAACTGATCGGCTTCACGGCCCAGCACGGTTGCGGCGAAGGTGGTGATCGAGCCGATGAACGAGGCGACAAAGCGGTTGGCGGGGAATTCATAGACCTCGGTCGGGTTGCCGATCTGCCGGACCTCGCCCTTGTCCATCACCGCGATCCGGTCGGCGAGCGTCATCGCCTCTTCCTGGTCGTGGGTGACGACGATGAAGGTGACGCCGGTGCGTTCCTGGATCGACATCAGCTCGAACTGGGTGTGTTCGCGCAGCTTCTTGTCCAGGGCGGCGAGGGGTTCGTCCAGCAACAACAGCTTCGGTTGCCGCGCCAGCGCCCGCGCCAAGGCCACCCGTTGCCGCTGCCCGCCGGAAATCTGGTGCGGTTTGCGGGTGGCGAAGGGGGTGAGCTGCACCAGATCCAGCATCTCGCGGACCCGGTCGGCACGGGAGGCCTTGGTCATCGGTTCGTGTTTCAGGCCATAGGCGATGTTGGCCTCGACAGTCATGTGCGGGAAGAGGGCATAGGACTGGAACATCATATGGACCGGACGCGCCCAAGGCGGCACGCCCGCCATGTCCTTGCCATCCAGAAAGATGCGGCCCGAGGTCGGTTCCTCGAATCCCGCCAGCATCCGCAGAAGCGTGGTCTTGCCGCAGCCCGATCCGCCCAGAAGCGCGAAGATTTCGCCTTGTGCGACCGAAAGCGTCACATTCCGCACGGCCTGGAACGCGCCGAAAGCCTTCGACACGCCCTCGATCTGCAGAAAGGCGCTGTCAGCCACCTGTCTTGATCTCGGTCCAGATGCGGGTCAGCTGCTCTTCCTGCTCGGGTGTCTGCGGTTTCGGCGTGTAGAGCCGCTTCAGCGTTTCAGCGTCGGGATAGACCGCCGGGTCGCCCGAGATCGACGGATCGACCAGCGGCGTCGCGGCCTTGTTCGCATTGGCATAGCCGGTGAAATCGGTGCATTTCGCGATCACATCGGGCCGCAGCAGGAAGTCGATGAACTTGTAACCGTTCTCGACATTCGCCGCATCGGCGGGGATGCACCACAGGTCGAACCAGGCGGGTGCCCCGGTCTTTGGCACGAAATAGGCGAGGTCGATGTCGATCCCGGCCTCGGCGGCGCGGGCCTTCGCCACGCCGTAGTCACCTGACCAGCTGTTGACCGCACAGACCTCACCGTTGGGCAGGGTGGTCATGTAATTGGTGTTGTCGAAGGTCGTGATGTGGTCGCGGATCGTGGCCATCAGATCGGCCAGCTTGCGATAATCGGCCTCGGTCGCGGTATCGCTGTCGATGCCCAGGTAGCGCAGCGCCATGTAGCCAAAGTCGGTCGGGCTATCCAGGATCGACAACCCGCATTCGGCCAGCTTCGCGGCATTCTCCGGTTTGAAGACGGTGTCGAGCGATTCCAGATCGGCGTCGGGCAGAAGCTCCCTCACCATGCCAAGGTTGTAGGTCATCCCGACCGATCCCCAGGTATAGGGCGCGCCGTATTCATGGCCGGGATCGAAGCCTTCGACGATCTTCAGGATATCGGGGTCAAGGTTGCCCCAGCCCGTCAGCTTGGCCCTGTCGAGCTTCTGGTAGACCCCGGCCTTGGCCATCATCGGCAGGGTCAGCCCCGATTGCAGCACCACGTCATAGCCGGTGGCCCCGGCCAGCATCTTGGCCTGCGCCTCCTCGCTGCTGGCGTACAAGTCGTAGGTCACTTCGATGCCGGTTTCGGCGCTGAAGTCCTCCAGCGTCGTCTCACCGATGTAATCGGCCCAGTTGTAGACGAAGACGGACCCCGCTTGCGCCCAGGAGGGACGCACCCAGGGCGCGGCAAGGCCTGCGCCAAGGCCAAGCAAGGCGGAACGGCGGTTCAGGGACATGGGCATTCCTCCGTTGGTCACGCCTCGGTCGGGCGTTGGTTCATGGTCGTCGTTGCGTCAGCTTCTGTCCAGAAGCTCGGCGTTGCGGCGGGCGATATCGGCTTCTGGTGGCGAGTCGGTCAGGGCCATCACCGGGATCAGGTCGCGCAGCCGGTCGTGATGCGCGCGCAGCCCGTATTCCAGATCGGACAGGTGAAAGCCGTCGAAGGCGCGGCTGGCCATCGATTCGTTCGACCAGATCGTCAGCTGCTGGTCCTCGGCCGAGGTGTCGCGGTCGATCCGCATTGCGAGATATCGCGCCAGCCGCTGTTGCCGGGTTTCGTTGGCGTACCGATACAACCTGCCGGTCAGCCGGGTCTTGCCCGCCGAAAGCGGAATCTCGTGGTAGAACTGCACGCCTTCGGGCGTGAAGGCGAAGACGGTCGCCGGAAACAGGCCGTAATAGGTCCAGGCCTTCTGCAGATGCGGCGACAGGCCCTCGGGGTCCTGGGACAGCTTGACGTAGTGCCTGACCGACCAGGTCCGCCCCGGCCTGTCACCGAACATCCCGCGCGAGAAGTTGATGCCGCCCTGAAGCTGGTGATCCTGGTAGTCGCGGCCATAAAGGTCCTGCAATCCGGGATGTGCCAGCGGAACGTGGTAGCCCTCGTTGTCGACATCGCGCACCGATTTCCAGTTCACCGGCAGTTCGCTGATCCAGCGCGACGGCCCGTCCGAAACCAGCTCCGCACTGCGATAGGCGGCGAAGTCGGCGGCGAAGGCGGCAAGGAGATCGGCCACGGGCGGCTGGGGGCCGGGCTCGAAGCGCAGGAAGATGAAGCCGTGGAACAGCTCCATCTCGATGGACTTCAGGTGGAAACGGTCCCGCTCGATCCCGCCAAAGCTTTCCGGCCGCGACGCGCCGCGCAGCGTGCCGTCCAGATTGTAGACCCAGCCATGGAACGGGCAGACGATGGCCCCCCGGCAGCTGCCCTGCACCCCGTCCACCACCCGCGCCCCGCGATGGCGGCACAGGTTGTGGAAGGCGCGCACCACCCCGTCCTGCCCGCGCATGACGACGGCGCGCTCACCCAGGATATCGAAGGCAAGCCAGTCCCCGACCTTGGGCAGATCGCTGACATGGCCGACGACCTGCCAGTGGGTCAGGAAGACATTGCTGCGCTCCAGGGCAAGGATCGCCTCGGAATGGTAGGTCCAGGCGGGCAGGCCACCGCGGTCCCAGTTGTTCGGCGTCGGTTCGGTATGGAACGGGAGGGGTACGGTCATTCCGGCCTCGTTCAAAATGCAGTCCATCACGGCAGCATATGTCAACGGCATGCCGCACGGACCTGCCACAGTATTCGCAATCGACTGACTGAGGTGTCAATCAGATTTGTGACCCTGGCAAGAATCGCCGTGCCGGACGACGATGGTCCGGGGCGGTCGGGGTGGGGAGCCAAGGCTTTGCTATCGTCTTGACGACGGACCGCTGTGCGCTTACCTACCAGGTCCGACGCGGGTGTTGTGTAATGGTAAGACCCTAGCCTTCCAAGCTAGAGACACGGGTTCGATTCCCGTCACCCGCTCCATCCTTTTCAGTCCTGATCGATCTGCCTGTCCACAGTGGACAAGGACTGCAAGGCTTCAGATTTCAAAGACTTGCCTGCGGGCGTTAACGGTTTGTCAGGAAATGTGTCAATGGGGCAGGGCCACGGCGGAATCC
>JAGPEG010000039.1 GCA_018057165.1 Tabrizicola sp. | reverse complement strand
CCCCTGGAGACCGTCGCCAGAATGTCAGGATTCTCGGCAAACTCCAGCGTCGGGGCCTTGCCCGATCCGTCCTTCTTCAGCTTCTGCCCCGAGGCATTGGCCACCCGCCAGTCCGCCACCGCCGCCGCCATCACCGCCGCATCGGCAGGCAAGGCCGCTTCGACCGCCGCCGCCATCTCGCGCGCGGTTTCGACCCGGACGACCTCCACCCCCACAGGCGGAGGCACCAGCGCAGGCCCGGTCACGAACGTCACCCGCGCGCCGAGATCGCGCAAGGCTGCCGCCAACGCCGTGCCCTGCGCGCCCGAGGAGCGATTGGCGATATAGCGCACCGGATCAATCGGTTCCTGCGTCGGGCCCGAGGTCACGATCACATGTTTCCCCGCCAAAGGCCCCCCGCCCAGCGCCGCGCCAATCGCCTGAGTGATCACCGCAGGCTCCGCCATCCGTCCCGGCCCGTATTCGCCGCAAGCCATCTCGCCCTCGTCCGGGCCGACCATCAGCACCCCGTCCGACCGCAGGACCGCAAGGTTCCGCTGCGTGGCGGCGTGCTGCCACATCCGCACATTCATCGCCGGAGCCACCAGCACCCGCTTGTCCGTCGCGAGCAGCAGGGTCGAGGCCAGATCATCCGCCCGGCCCCCGGCCATCTTCGCCAGCAAATCCGCCGTTGCAGGGGCCACGACCAGCAGGTCCGCCGAGCGCGACAGCTCGATATGCCCCATTTCGGCTTCCGAAGTCAGGTCGAACAGCGCCTCATGCACCTTCGACTTCGCCAATGCCCCCACCGACAGGGGTGTCACGAACTCTGCCCCTGCCCGCGTCAGGACCGGCGTCATTGCCCCCCCGGCCTTCTGGATCAGCCGGATCAGCTCCAGCGCCTTGTAGGCCGCGATCCCGCCGCCGATGATCAGAAGTATGCGCTTGCCAGCCAGCATCGGCAGGTCCCCCTTGAAGGCCTGCCTCAAGGTGTAGGGGCCAAGCCGGGCAAACTCAACTCCCCGGCGGCACGGACATCCGGTCGATCTCTTCGGCCACCAGCGCCTGCAACCGCCAGAGACCGGCATCGCGCATCCCCCGCGCGTCCAGCTGGGTGACGGTGTTCAGCAGATATTCGGCCCCCGTCCCCCAATGCCCGCAAGCCTGGGCGAGGGTCCGGGCGACCTCGCCCTCGGGAAGCTGTCCGGCGTAATAGGGCGAGCTGCGGTTCATCACGAAGCCAAGCGCGGGCCTCGGGCCGCTCTCGGTCCGGACCGTCAGCCAGCGCGGCATGCTGTTGATCGGCTTGACGGTAAACTCGCGACGGAAAAGCCGGTCGAGTTGCGTGGCCGGATCTTCCGGCGGCAATTCGTAGATCACCCCCCGGCATTGCCCGCCGCGATCCAGCGCCATCATCAGCCCCGGCTGGTCCAGAGTGCCCCGGAACCGATGCATGCGCAGGCAGAAGGAGCGGTGCCAGCCCGCCGCAACCGCAGGCTGTTCCGCGCGATGCTCGATCTCGGGCTTCCAGATCAGCGAGCCATAGGCGAAAAGCTGGATCGGTCGATCGGGGGAGGGGTTTGCCGCAAGGATGCGGCTCACCCATCCGGCGTAATCGGCATCCGTCTGCTGTTCGACCCCTTTCGCGGGCCCGGCGTCCTTGATCGCCCGGTGAACCCGGACAACATGCGCGGCGGTCAGGCTGGGGGCAGTCCGGTATTGCATCTGGCCCTCATGAAAGGGCGCAATGGTCCCACCGGCGGGCGGCCTGCGTCAAGCGCAAGGTCAGGCGAGAAAGTGGCGCAGTTCGGGCGACTGGGTTTCCAGCGACCGGCGCATCTTGGCGAAAGCCACGGCCTCCAGCTGGCGGACCCGCTCTTTCGACAGGCCCAGCTCCTCGCCCAGACTCTCCAGCGTCCGGCCCTCGTCCTTCAGCTTGCGCTCGATCACGATGTAGCGTTCCCGCGGGTTCAACTCCTGCATCGCGTGGACCAGCCAGCCGCGCAGGCGCGCGCCGTCATGCGCGTCCTCGACCACTTCGGCCGCCTGCATCCCGTCATCTTCCAGCGCGTCAATCCATTCCCGGCCATCCTCGTCCGAGGACTGGGTGGCGTTCAGCGAATAGTCCGACCCGGAAAGACGCCCCTCCATCATCTCGACATCATGCACCGGCACGCCGATATCGGCCGCCACCATCTGCCGCAACTGATGCTGGTCCAGCACCTCGCCGCGCTGGGAGGCCTCGCGCTCCAGCTTCGCCTGCACCCGGCGCAGGTTGAAGAACAGCGCCTTCTGGCTGGAGGTCGAGCCTGTGCGCACCATCGACCAGTTGCGCATCACATAGTCCTGGATCCCCGCCTTGATCCACCAGACCGCATAGGTCGAAAACCGCACGCCCCGGTCAGGATCGAACTTGTCCGCCGCCTTCATCAGGCCCAGGCTCGCCTCCTGGATCAGGTCGTTCATCGGTGCGCCATAGCGACGGAACTTGGCGGCCATCGAAATCGCCAGCCGCATGTAGGCGGTGATCAGACGGTGCAGCGCGCGTTCGTCGCGGCGGTCACGCCAGGCATAGGCCAGCTGGCGTTCGGTCTCGGCATCCAGCAGCTCTGCCTTCATCGCTTGGCGCGAGACGTTAAGGTCGATATATCCGTCCAGCGCCATGACCACCTCCAGATATTCCTGCCGCAGGGCTTTCGCCCGGCTTTGTCCCTTCTACGAGGCTTCCCCGTGACCGGATCACTTCCGCCCCTTACCCTCGTCATCGGCGGTGCCCGGTCGGGAAAATCCGCTTTCGCCGAGCAGCTGATCACCGGCTCCGGTCGCCCCCGCCGCTACATCGCCACCGCCGAGGCCTGGGATGAGGAGATGCGCGACCTCATCACCCGCCATCGCCAGGACCGGGGCACCGGCTGGATCACGGTCGAGGCCCCTCTCGACCTTGCCGCAGCCCTGGCCGACGCGCGGCCCGAAGAGGCGGTCCTTGTCGATTGCGCTACGCTCTGGCTGACCAACCACCTCCTTGCCGAGCACGACCTTGCCGCCGAAACCACAGGTTTGCTGGCCGCCCTGATCGCCTGCCCCGCCCCCGTCGTCATCGTCAGCAACGAAACCGGCTGGGGAATCGTTCCCGAAAACGCCCTCGCCCGGCGTTTTCGCGACGAACAGGGTCGGCTGAACCAGCGCCTTGCGGCAGAATCTGCGCTGGTCGTGACGGTGATCGCGGGACTGCCGATGCTGCTGAAGGGCCAGTTGCCGTGACCCGCTTCTGGCTTGTCCGCCACGGGCCGACCCATGCCAGGACGATGATCGGCTGGACCGACCTTCCCGCCGACCTTTCCGACAGCGCCGCCCTCAGGCGCCTTTCGGCCCATCTGCCGAAACATGCCCCGGTCATCTCCTCCGACCTCACCCGCGCCATGGCAACCGCCGATGCGCTGGGACCCCGCCCCCGCCTGCCGCACGATCCGGCCTTGCGCGAGATCAACTTCGGCCAGTGGGAAACCCGCCCCTTCGCCGAGATCGAGGCCGAAAGTCCCGATCATATCCGCGCGTTCTGGGACAGGCCCGGCGACATCGCCCCCCCCGGAGGGGAAAGCTGGAATGCCCTGTCCATCCGCACCTGGGCCGCGCTCGACCGCCTGCAGGACCTGGCCCCCGACATCATCGTCGTCGCCCATTTCGGCCCCATCGTCGCGGCGCTCCAGCGAGCCGAGGGTCTGTCCCCCGAAGCTGCCTTCGCTCACCGGATCGACAACCTTTCCGTCACCAGCCTCAGCCTCGCCCCGCCGAAGGTCTTCTCGATCAATCACCGCCCGTGATGACGCCCCGCACAATTCATCGTTTCCCTTCGCGGCCCCAACCCGCTTCACTGACCGGGAAAGGACAACAGACATGACCTATGACCTCGTGATCGGCGACCGCGGCTATTCCAGCTGGAGCTTGCGCGGCTGGCTTCTCTTCGACGCCTTCGGCCTGCCCGTCCGCACCCATTCGGCGCGGCTCTACACCGACGAACTCGCCACGCTGCTGCAAGATTACGTCCCCGCCCGCACCGCGCCCACGATGCGCACGCCCGAAGGCTCGGTCGTCCCCGAAACCATCGCCATCGCCGAGGAACTGGCGACGCGCCACCCCGAAGCCGGGATCTGGCCGCAAGACCCCCATGCCCGTGCCACCGCCCGCGTCCTTGCCGCCGAAATGCACGCGGGCTTCATCGCCCTGCGCAACCACTGCCCGATGAACCTCCGCGTCAGCTATACCGACTGCCAGCCGCCCGAAGACGTCCTGAAGGACCTGAAGCGCCTGGAAACCCTCTGGGCCTGGGCGCGCGACACCACGAAATCCACGACCCCCTGGCTCTGCGGCGCCTATTCCGCCGCGGATGCCTTCTTCGCCCCCGTCGCCAGCCGCATCGCCACCTACAACCTGCCGATCGGCCCGCAGGCGATGCTCTACGTCAACGCCCATCTCGCCCATCCCAGCTTCCGCCGCTGGCGGGCAATGGGCCTTGTGGACGGAGCCGATCAGGAGTTCTACCGCCGCGATTACCCGCGCCGCGACTGGCCCGGCCCCGTGGCGCTGCCCGCCAGAGCCGCCGCCTGCGAAGATACTGCAAACGCAGCCTGCCCCTATTCCGGCAAGCCCGTCACCCACGCGCTTGAGCTTTACGGGCGCCGCTTCGGTTTCTGCAACGCCTTCTGCCGCGACAAGACCCTGGCCGATGCCGAAGCCTGGCCGAAGTTCATGGGCCTTTACCACTCGTAAACCATTTCGCCCTACCCGTTAACCAAGGTGAATCGGGTGGGGCAGATGGGACGACGTCGCGGAGCAAACGACAGGCGATTGGCGCAGACCCGCACCTTTCACCTGGCGACAAATATCCCCGCCGGAGGCAAACCCGAGCCTCTGCGCGCCCTTCGCGCGCAGAGGCGAGACAAAAGGCTTGCGCGGAACGCGCTCATTTCACCAGCCGACCCAACCCACGGGCACAGCGCATGACTGCCCGCGCCTACACCGTCGCCTTCGAGGGCGTCGAGGCCCGCCTTGTCGAGGTGCAATGCGCCGTCTCACCCGGCTCACCCTCGTTCACCCTCGTCGGCCTGCCTGACAAGGCCGTGACCGAGGCGAAGGAACGGGTCCGCGCCGCCCTGCAGGCGCTTTCCATCGCGCTTCCGGCAAAGCGGATCACCGTCAACCTCTCCCCCGCCGATCTTCCGAAGGAAGGCTCGCATTTCGACCTGCCCATCGCCGTCGCCCTCCTCGCCGCGCTGGACATCATCCCGCACGAGGATGTCGAAGCCACCGTGGCGCTTGGCGAACTTTCTCTCGACGGCCGTCTTGTCCCCGTTGCGGGCGCGCTTCCCGCCGCGATGGCCGCCGCCGTCGAAGACCGGGCCCTTCTCTGCCCCAAGGCCTGCGGGGCCGAGGCCGCCTGGGTCGGCGCCACGCAAGTCCTCGCCGCCGCCTCGCTGGACGAGGTGCTGCACCACTACACCGGCCGCACACCCCTTGCCCCCGCCGAAGCGGGAGAGGTCCTGCGCCAGGCCTCCCCCCGCGACTTCCGCGAGGTGAAGGGCCAGGAACGCGCCAAGCGGGCGCTGGAAATCGCCGCTGCGGGACGGCATCACCTGTTCATGGTCGGCACCCCCGGCTCGGGCAAGTCCATGCTCGCCGCGCGCCTTCCCGGCATCCTGCCGCCGCTCTCTGCCGCCGAGGCGCTGGAAACCTCGATGATCCATTCCCTCGCGGGGCTTCTCACCGAAGGCGGCATCTCGCGGGACCGCCCGTTTCGCGAGCCCCATCACACCGCCTCGATGGCCGCCATCGTCGGCGGCGGGCGCGGCGCGAAGCCGGGCGAGATCAGCCTTGCCCACAACGGCGTCCTCTTTCTTGATGAATTCCCCGAATTTCCCCGCACCGTGCTCGACACGCTCCGCCAGCCGATCGAGGCCGGCACGGTGATGGTTGCCCGCGCCAACGCCCATATCCGCTACCCCTGCCGGTTCCTCCTCATCGCCGCCGCCAACCCCTGCAAATGCGGCTATCTTTCCGACCCGAACCGCGCCTGCGGCCGCGCTCCGATCTGTGGCGAGGACTACCTGGGCCGCATTTCCGGCCCGCTGATGGACCGCTTCGACCTGCGGGTCGAGGTTCCGCCGGTGGCCTTTGCCGATCTCGACCTGCCCGCTTCCGGGGAAAGTTCCGCCGCCATTGCCACCCGCGTCGCCGCCGCTCGCGACCGGCAGACCGCACGCTTCACGGCGGCCCCCGACCTGCGGGTCAATGCCGACCTGGAAGGCTCGGCGCTTGAGGAACATGCCTCGCCCGATGCCGAGGGCAAGGAGCTGATCGGGCGTGTCGCCGAACGCATGGGCCTTTCGGCCCGTGGCTACCACCGCGTCTTGCGGGTGGCCCGCACCATCGCCGACCTCGACGAAAGCACGACGGTCCGCAAACCCCATATCGCCGAGGCGATCAGTTTCCGGCTTTCCTCAGCTGTCGGTGGCCTTTGAACCTTGCTGCGTGATCACTGGGGCAAGGTGATCCGGCAGCCGATCTGCTGGCCGCCCGTCCGGCGCCAGATCACCCCGCCGCCAGCACCAGTGCCAGCGCAGAGAGGTAGGCCGCAGCGAAGATCACCAGCGCGACATAGCTGGTGACACCGGGCTTCGAGTGACGGAACAGGCGGTTCATGCGCGGGCCTCATGGCTTGGGGCGCGGTCGCACACCGCCGGATCGTTCAGATCCACCCGCAGCGCGCGCGGGTCGGTCACGGCCCACCAGTGCTGCCAATGCGGCGCGGGCGCGCCGTCAAGGCCGGGAACGATCAGGGTCCTGGTCATCTCCATCGTCTCTTCACGAATCTGCGTTCCGATTAATCTAGCAACCATGTCGTGATTGCGGGTTCCAAAGACCGCGCCTGAAAGAGAACGTCATTCTACCTGTTCCGGGTATCGACCGGGTAAGCCGTGGTGAACTTCATCCGCTCCATCGCGAAATGGCTGGTGACGTTCTTGATCGGCACCGCATCCGTCAGCCGCTTGTAAAGCCCGTCGAAGGCCGCCATGTCCTGCACCGCGACGCGCAAAAGGTAGTCCAGCTCTCCGGCCATCCGGTAGACTTCCATGATCTCGGGGATGGCATCCACCGCGCGCGAGAACGCCGCGCGCCAGTCCGGGGAATGATCCGGCGCCTCGATGCCGACGAAGACCGTCAACCCGAAGCCCAGCTTCTCCGGATCGGCCAGCGCCACCCGTCGGGTCAGCACGCCCGTCGCTTCCAGCTTCTGAATCCGCTTCCAGGCCGGGGTTTGCGACAGCCCCGCCTTGTCGGCGATCTGCGCGATGGGCAGCGTCGCGTCCTGCATCAGTTGGGCAACGATCTTGCGGTCGATCAGGTCGAGATCGGACATGCTTCGGGCCTCTGGCAGCGTCGTTCCTTTCAGCATGGTGCAAAAACACAAAATGTCTATATCTTTTATCGTGTATATGAAACTTCACATTCCAGCGGGTTCGACGGGCTCGACAGGTTTTCCGATGAGGAACGCCGTCATCCGGGAATCCCGACATTGATTCTCGACATTTCGGGGCGTAGCCTTTCGTCATGATCACCCAGAAGATGAAATATGCCCTGAAGGCGCTTCTGGTCCTGGCAGACGAAGCCGCTCAGGGCCAGCCGGAACCCCTGACGATCGAAGTGATCGCCAAGCGCTCCGGCACGCCGAAACGCTTTCTGGAACACATCCTGCTTGAGGTGCGCAATGCCGGCGTGATCGCCTCGATCCGCGGTCGCTCAGGCGGCTACAGTCTGATCAAGAAGCCTTCTGACATCTCGATCTCGGAACTCCTGCGCACCATCGACGGCCCCATCGCGCCGCTCCCCTGTCTTTCGCGCCGCGCCTACCAGCGGTGTGAGGATTGCACGGATGAGGCCACCTGCCGCATCCGCAAGGTCTTTGCCGAAGTGTTCTGGTCCTATCTCCTGATCATCGACTCACTGACGCTGGAGGACATGCTGCGGTCCGGCGCTGTGACCGAACAGGTGATTGGCGCGGAATAGTTTCCGCAACCAACTGAGAATAAAAGAGATGCCTGGCTCGACTCGCCTGCGGTGCGGTGTGGGTATGGAGAATCTCATTCTCTAATCACGACCAACTTCAGCGAGTATTTGCCTTTGCAATACTCGACTTATCCTGTCGTTATTAAGGGGCAACCGGGCCAAGGCCCACCCTGAAGCGAAGGAGAAGGACGATGACTGCCGCCATATCCCCCCGCACCATCTACGGACAAGCCGGGCTGGCGCTGACCGCCATGCCCCGGACTGCTTCTCCCACCTGTGCCGTCCGGCTGATCGACCGCCGCACCGGCCTGTCCCACCGGGTCAACGGCAGCCCGCTGGTGATCTTCACCCGCAACCCCGCCGAGGCCGTCGCCGACTTGCTGGAAGGCCGCGATGCCCGTGTCTGGGAAGCGCGCGTCGAACCGATCGGTGTGCCGTCATGACCCATCTGCACCCGACACACACCGTTCTGGGCCTGATGCCCTATCGCCCCCTTCCGTCCAAGGAGAAGACCATGCTTGCCACCATCACCCTTGCGGGCACCGTAACCGCACAAGGCCCCGTGATCCATCATCACCCTGACGGTCGCCTCACCCTTGCTGACGGCCTCCGCCGCCTGACCGGCTGGCCGGTGTCGCGTCTCAAAGGCTTTGTTGCCACCGCTGCCATCGCCACGCTGGGCCTCGGCACTGCCCCCGCCCCGGTCGCAGCCGAGACCCTGCTGAACGTCAGCTATGACCCGACGCGCGAGCTTTATCGGGATCTGAACGAGGCCTTCACCGCATACTGGGTCGCCCAGGGCAACGAAGCCCCCACCATCGAGCAATCGCATGGCGGCTCGGGTGCCCAGGCCCGCGCGGTGATCGAGGGGCTGGACGCGCAAGTGGTGACGCTGGCTCTGGCTGCCGACATCGACAAGATCGCCAAAGAGGGCAAGCTGCCGGAGGACTGGCAATCGAAACTGCCGCACAACTCGTCACCTTATACCTCGACCATCGTCTTCCTGGTGCGCGAGGGGAACCCCAAGGGTATCAAGGATTGGGGCGACCTGACCGCCGAGGGAGTGGAAGTGATCACGCCGAACCCGAAGACCTCGGGCGGGGCGCGCTGGAACTACTTGGCCGCCTGGGCCTGGGCAGAAAAGAACGGCCAGGACCCGCAGGCCTTTGTGAAGGCACTGTTCGAACATGTCCCCGTCCTGGACAAGGGCGCGCGCGACAGCACCACCACCTTCGCCCAGCGCGGTATCGGCGACGTTCTGCTGGCCTGGGAAAACGAGGCCTACCTTGCCCTGGCCGAGCTTGGCGAGGATCAGTTCGACATCGTCGTTCCCTCGGTCTCGGTCCTGGCCGAACCGCCGGTGGCGCTGGTCGAGGCCAACATCAAGACCGAAGACCAGCGCAAGCTGGCCGAGGCCTACCTGAACTTCCTTTACACCCCGGAAGCGCAGGCGATCATCTTCAAGGATTACTATCGTGGCTGGGATAGCTCGAAAGCCGCACCGGAAGACGTTGCCCGCTTCCCGCAACTGGACCTGCGCGACATTGCCAGTTTCGGCGGCTGGAAGGAGGTCCAGGCCAAGCACTTCGGTGACGGCGGCATCTTCGACCAGATCTACGTCGGGCAGTAAGGCAGACCGATGGGCAGACCGCTTATCCACCGATCCCCGATCCCCGGTCTTGGGATCAGTGCCGGGATCACGATCACCCTCCTCTCTCTCGTGGTCCTCCTGCCCATCGGCGCCCTTCTTCTGAAGGGCGCTGTCGCCGGTCCCGAACGGCTGTGGGCCGAGGTCAACACCCCCCGCATCTGGGCCTCGCTCTGGTTGTCGTTCCGGCTGTCCTTCCTGGCGGCGCTGTTCAACCTGATCTTCGGCGTGGCGCTGGCCTGGGTGCTGGGGCGCTACCGTTTTCCCGGTCGTCGCCTGATCGACGCCGCCGTGGACCTGCCCTTCGCCCTTCCCACCGCTGTTGCGGGCATCGCCCTGACTGCGATTTATGCTCCGAACGGGGCGTTCGGGATGCTGGCGAAAGACCTCGGCTTCAAGATCGCCTACACCCCCGTCGGCATCTTCATCGCACTGGTCTTCGTCGGCCTGCCCTTCGTGGTCCGGACCGTCCAGCCGGTGATCGACGAGATCGAGCGCGAGGTGGAAGAGGCCTCGGCCACCCTCGGCGCCAGCCGAACGCATACCCTTCGGCACGTCGTCCTGCCGATGTTCGCCCCCGCCGCGCTGACCGGCTTCGCCCTGTCGCTGGCACGGGCGGTCGGGGAATACGGGTCGGTGATCTTCATCGCCGGGAACCTACCGATGAAGACCGAGATCGCCCCCCTCCTCATCGTGATCAAGCTGGAGGAGTTCAATTACGAAGGCGCGACTGCCATCGGCATCGCCATGCTGCTGATCTCTTTCTCGCTCCTCCTTCTCATCAACGGGGTCCAAGTCTGGAGCCGCCGGAGAATTGGCTATGTCTGACGCCCCCGCCACATTGCGCCCCGCCACCTTCCGCCCGGCCGCCGAAGAAACGCCGCTGGTCCGCCGCCTGCTGATCGGCTCTGTCCTTGCCGTGCTGGCCCTCCTCCTCTTCGCCCCCCTTGTCACCGTCTTTTACGAGGCATTGCGCAAGGGCTGGTGGGAGGCCGCCTCCTCGCTGTCAGACCCCGAGGGGCTGGCCGCGATCCGCCTGACCCTCACCGTCGCCGCCATCGCCGTGCCCCTGAACGCGATCTTTGGCATCGCCGCAGCCTGGTTCATCACCAAATACGATTTCCGCGGCAAGGCGGTGCTTCTCACCCTCATTGATCTCCCGTTCTCCGTCTCCCCCGTCGTCGTCGGCCTCTGCGTCGTCCTGACCTTCGGCGCGAACACCTGGATCGGCGGCCTCCTCACCGAAGCCGGCTACCCCATCGTCTTCGCCCTCCCCGGCATCGTCCTCGCCTCGATGATCGTGACCTTCCCCTTCGTCGCGCGCGAATTGATCCCGGTGATGGTCGAACAGGGCCGCGCCGAGGAAGAAGCCGCCCTCACCCTGGGCGCCTCCGGCTGGCGCACCTTCCGCACCGTGACCCTGCCGAACATCCGCTGGGCGCTTCTCTACGGCGTCCTTCTCTGCAACGCCCGCGCGATGGGGGAATTCGGCGCGGTCGCCGTCGTCTCCGGCAAGATCCGCGGCCAGACCGCCACCATGCCGATCACCATCGAGATGCTCTACAACGAATACCTCTCCGTCGCCGCCTTCACCCTCGCCGCCGTCCTCGCCTGCCTCGCCTTCCTGACGCTTGGCCTGAAGACCTTCCTTGAAATCCGGCACGCCGACGCGCTTGCCGCCACCCGCCGCCACTAGGAGGCCACGATGCACATCGACATCGACGAAATCTCGAAAAGCTTCGGCACCACTGCCGCCTTGAACCCCGTCTCCCTCGCCATCCCCTCGGGCGCTTTGGTCGCCCTTCTGGGACCGTCGGGATCGGGCAAGACCACGCTTCTGCGCATCCTCGGCGGCCTCGAATTCCCCACCTCGGGCCGCGTCCTCTTCGACGGCCGGGACGCCACCGGGCTGTCGGTGCAAGACCGTCGCGCAGGCTTCGTCTTCCAATCTTACGCCCTCTTCCGGCACATGACCGTCTTCGACAACATCGCCTACGGCCTGGCCGCCCGCCCCCGCGCCTCGCGACCGAACAAACCCGAGATCGCCCGCCGGGTCACAAAACTCCTCGACCTGATCCAGCTTCCCGACATCGGCGCGCGCTATCCCAGCCAGCTTTCCGGCGGCCAGCGCCAGCGCGTCGCCCTCGCCCGCGCCCTTGCCATCGAACCCCGGATGCTTCTGCTGGACGAGCCCTTCGGCGCACTCGACGCCAAGGTGAGGAAAGAGCTGCGCCAGGGCCTGCGCGACATCCACGACAGCACCGGACTGACCACAATCTTCGTCACCCACGACCAGGACGAGGCAATGGAGCTGGCCGATCTGGTCGTCGTCATGTCCATGGGAAGGATCGAACAGATCGGCAAGCCGCAGGACATCCGCGCCAGACCCGCCTCTGCCTTCGTGCGCGACTTCGTCTCGGCCTGACAGACCCCACGGGGAGGTCCCCGGCTCAGCTCGTCGATGGTTCGCGCCGCATGGTCCAAGCCATCAGACGGGATTGCATGACCTTCCGGTCGATCCAGGCGTAGACATGCGACGCCGCCACGCCAACGAGAAGCGACAAAAGCAGGGCCAGCCAGGGGCGCGGCGCTCCGAAAGTCTTGTTCACCAGCACGATCACCTGGAAATGCGTCAGGTAAATGAACATCGAGGCGCCCGCGATCTCGCCCACAAGGGTCTTGACCGGGGCGGGCACCAGCACCGCCCGCACGAAGATGATCAGGACGCATCCCCCGGCCACATAATAGGCGGCGGAAGTCAGGTGCCAGATCGAGAAGACCGTGACCAGTGAAACGGCCAACGCGAACAGGCGCGAGCGCGCATCCTTCGCTGCCGCGATCACCATGCCCAAAGTGAAGCACCAGCCGTAGTGCCAGGGGGTCCGGTGATAGTTGTAGTCGCCGTTCCAGAAGTGTTCGATGGTCCGATCAATCAGCACCACGACCAGAAACAGGGTGAAGGCGCTGAGCAGCGGTTTCTCGCGGAAGGCGTCGCGCACCCTGCGGACCGAAAACAGCAGCGCGGCCAGGATGAGAAGCTGCAAATAGAATTCGATGAAATAGAAGGTATAGCCCTTGATCTGTTCCGGGTCCGCATAGTTCGACACCAGCAACAGTGACGGCAGCTCGAACTTTCGGGTGACGAACAGCTCAAGAAAGACGTCCATCAGGATTGTCGGCACTGCAACATAGCGGACCGTGTTCAGAAGCGTTCGCACGCTGCCCGACCGGATGATCTCGGGCAGCTGGAACCGGCTTACGGAATAGCCTGCCAACAGCACCAGGAAATAGGCGGCCCCCCAGTTGCTGCTGTAGACGAAAGCCTGGGTGTGCAGGGCGGCGATGCAGATGATGAAGAAGGCCCGCGTGAGCGTGGCGGTCTCCAGCCGGCGCCAGGTCGAGACATCGTTCGCCTCGGACAGGTCCTGAAGTTCGGTCACGCTCAACTGTTCCCAGCCGTCTGGCAGTTGGCCAAACCTGCTTTCGAAGGCCAGCGAGAACTGGATGTAATGCAGCGAGTCGCCGCCGAGCGTTTCGAATGTGTCCTCGGGCAGGATGTCCTGCCCCGGAAATTCGTGCCGGAACAGTGCTGACACATCGCCGATCTCGCCCGACTTGGCGCGTGTCGGGATCGGCGAGGTCGTCTGACGCAAGGCGAACTGCTCGGCCAGAATGCGGCGCTGGACCTTGCCGGTTCCCGTCACAGGCAGCGCATCAAGCTCCATCACATGCAGGGCGCTTCCGGCCGAAATTCCCATCTCCAGCAAAGCCGCCGCAGCGGCATCCTTCACCTTCCCGGCCGGAGCATCCTTGCCCGCGACGGCGACCAGCACCCCGTCTCCGCGCTGGAGGTCGGGGACTTTTGCCACCGCGATCTGCAGGCCTGACGCGAGGCGCGACCGGATCCGCTCTTCCAGCTGGTCTGGCACGACCTTTTGCCCGCCACAGTTGATCAGATCATCCGCCCGTCCGTCGAAATAGAGATAGCCGTCGCGGATGTGGCCAAGATCATTGGTCTGCAACCAGCCCTCGGCATCGGTGAGGTCATGCAGCCCCTCGGCGTCGATCCGGGACCGGGCCACCTGCGGCCCGCGAATCCGGATCCGCCCGTCGGCGGACAGTTGCAGCTCGCCCTCCCCGGCCGTCTGCCCGACCGAATCCAGCATTTCGTCGGGCACGCCCGAGAGTTGCAGGAAGGTGCTTCGTGAAGCCTCGGTCAGCCCGTAATGCTGCACGATCCGCGCGTTGGGGAACATTTCGCGGGTCCGACGCTTTTCGTCGGCGGTCATGTGCTGCGAGCCGATTTCCATCCAGCGCAGCTTCAGCCCGACCGCGCCGATGATCTTCGGGTCGGCCAGAAGGATGCGCAGCAAGGTGGGCACGGTCGAAAGGGAATTGACCTCGCCCGCGGCCAGCATCCGCGCCAGTTCCAGCGGGTCGAATCCGCGCGGCGGCATGTAGGATTTGCCACCAACGGCGCTGACCGCGCGGAAGCGTGCCATCCCGAAGCTGAACGTGGCCGGAACACCGACATATTCACGGACCTCGTCCGTAAGCTGCATCTGCTCGACAATGCGTTCGGTGGTGTAGCCAAGATTGCGATAGGTCAGAAGGATGCCCTTCGGCAGGCCCTCGGTTCCCGAGGTGTAGCTGACCTGGGCGGGCAGATCGTCCAGGATCACCGGATGGCTGGCGCTGAACCAGCCGGTCTGCTCCACCGGGTCGATGGTGCGGACGATCTCCAGCCCCGGAAGCTGCGCGGCCTGAGAGTCACTGGCCACCAGAACAAGAGGCTGACGGTCGGCATAAAGCGAGAACAACGTCTCGACGAAGGCGATCGAATTCCTGCGGACAACCGCGGTCGCCTGAAGCTTGCCAAAATCCATCTTCCGCGCCTGTAAATGCAAGTTCCAAGACAACTACACAGAAACCGTGCGTAGCGAGGATAGGTGGCAAAAGTTTGACTTGAAAGCGAAAAGCCGCAGCACCTGTTCACGTCCTGCTGAGGGTTTCGCTGACCACCCGCCCGGCGATGTGTTGCGGACAGGGTGATTTCACAACCCCCGACGGTCGGGTCGCACAGGGCGGCAGGCGGACAATGATCCTGCCTTCGGGCAGAACCCCGTTAACCTTGCGTCAACGGCTGTGGGCGAGAGTGATCCCCTGGCAAGGCGGAGGTGCGCTATGGACCCGGTGGATGAATTCGCGCGGCTGAAGGCCGAGATCAGGCGCTTGCAGGACCGGGCGGATGCGCTGAGGGCGGGCTTTCTGCAGCCCGGTGTGCGGCTGCGGTCCAATCGCTTCGAAGTTACGGTCAAGCGGCAGAAACGCCGTGTGTTCCTGAAAGAACGGCTGCCAGGGCATGTGCTGGCCGACCCGCAGCATTGGGAGGAGCGGGAAAGCGAAATCGTCACCTGCCACGAGATTTCGAGTTTCCGGGCCGGAGACATCGTCCTGGTCGAGTGAGGTGCAGGGAAATGGGGAGTGGTCAGCCCCGGTTAATCCCGACACCTGTATATATTGGCCATTCTACAGCCGACCGATGAGCGCCTGGGCAGCGGCGGGGTTGATGGTTTTGTAGCCCGAGATCACGAAGAGGAACACGTCCCGCGTCCGGGCAATATCCCGCAGGCAGGTGGCCCAGCGGTCAAGGTCAGACTCGGAATAGCCGAAGGGTTCGTCTGCCCTCGTGCCCATGATTCTGAGGTAGGCGAAGGGTGCGGTTTCGGCATCGATCACGGGATAGTCGCTGTCGGCGGCCTGGACGACGGCAATGCCCCGGTCGCGGAGGAGCGTGGTGAACCCGTCACAGGCGAAACTTTCGTGCCGGGCCTCGATGGCGTGGTGCAGCGGCAGGCCGTCAAGCCGGTCGGGCAGGAGATCAAGGAAGGCGGCCATATCGGCGGGGTCGAACGTCTTGGTCGGCGGCAGTTGCCAGTTGATCGGGCCAAGCTTCTGGCCAAGCTCGGTCAGGCCGGAGGCAAGGAAGCGGGAGATCGACTCGCCGCCCTCGGCCAGCACGCGGCGGGAGGTGGCGAAGCGTGGCGCCTTCAGGGTGAAGACGAAACCTTCGGGCGTCTCTGCGGCCCAGCGGCGGAAGGTTTCCGGCTTCTGGGTGCCGTAATAGGTGCCGTTCACCTCGATTGCGGATAGCGCCCTGGCGGCAAAGGCCAGTTCGTCGGCCTGGCGCAGGCCTGACGGGTAGAAGCTCCCGCGCCAGGGCTCGTAGGTCCAGCCGCCGATGCCAATTCGGATGGGATGGGTCATGACTTCTCCCTTCATTGCCCTGCCAAGAACGGAGTTACCTCCGGCTCCGCTTCCCGCCCCGCTGTCCCGCCCGCCCTGCCGTCGACCGGCCCGCCATTTTCACCGCCTCCGTCACCGCCTCGTCCACGGCTTCCTGCCGGGCAAAGGGGTCGTCGGCGACGGCAAGCTCCACCGCCTCCAGCCGCTTGACCTCGTCGCGCAGGCGGGCGGCTTCCTCGAATTCCAGATTCTCGGCAGCCTTGCGCATCTGGGTGCGCAGCGCGTCAAGATGGGCGGCAAGGTTCTGGCCGACCATCGGCTTGTCGATGCGGGTGGTGACGCGGCTCTGGTCGGTGTCGCCCTGCCAGAGGCCCGCGAGCACATCTTCGACGTTCTTCTTCACCGTCTCCGGCGTGATGCCGTGCTTCACGTTGTAGGCCTGCTGTTTTTCGCGACGGCGGTTGGTTTCGGCCAGCGCCCGCTCCATGCTGCCGGTGATGCGGTCGGCATACATGATCACCCGGCCTTCGCTGTTGCGGGCGGCGCGACCGATGGTCTGGATGAGCGAGGTTTCCGAGCGGAGGAAGCCTTCCTTGTCGGCATCCAGAATCGCCACCAGCCCGCATTCCGGAATGTCGAGGCCTTCGCGCAGAAGGTTGATCCCGACCAGCGCGTCAAAGGCACCAAGGCGCAGGTCGCGCAGGATTTCGATGCGTTCGATGGTGTCGATGTCCGAGTGCATGTAGCGCACGCGAATGCCCTGCTCGTGCAGATAGTCGGTCAGGTCTTCGGCCATCCGCTTGGTCAGCACGGTGACAAGAGTGCGCAGGCCGCGCACCGAGACCTTGCGGATTTCGTCGAGAAGATCGTCGACCTGCATTTCCACCGGGCGGATTTCCACCTGCGGGTCGAGAAGGCCGGTCGGGCGGATCACCTGTTCGGTGAAGACGCCGCCGGTCTGCTCCATCTCCCAGGCGGCGGGGGTGGCGGAAACGAAGACCGATTGCGGACGCATCGCATCCCATTCCTCGAACTTCAAAGGCCGGTTGTCCATGCAGGAGGGCAGCCGAAACCCGTGTTCGGCCAGAGTGAACTTGCGGCGGAAGTCGCCCTTGTACATGCCGCCGATCTGCGGGACCGAGACGTGGGATTCGTCCGCAAAAACAATGGCATTGTCGGGGATGAACTCGAACAGCGTGGGGGGCGGCTCACCCGGCGCGCGGCCGGTGAGGTAGCGCGAGTAGTTCTCGATCCCCGCGCAGGAGCCGGTGGCTTCCAGCATCTCCAGGTCGAAGTTGCAACGCTGGCCAAGGCGTTGGGCTTCAAGGAGTTTCCCTTCGGATTCCATCTGCTTGAGGCGGTGGAAAAGCTCGTCCTTGATGCCCTTGATCGCCTGGGCAAGCGTGGGCCGGGGGGTGACGTAATGGGAGTTCGCGTAGATGCGGATCTGCGGGAAGCTGTCGGTCTTCGCCCCGGTGAGAGGATCGAATTCGGTAATCGATTCAAGTTCCTCGCCGAAGAAGGAAAAGCGCCAGGCGCGATCTTCCAGGTGGGCGGGCCAGACTTCCAGGCTGTCGCCCCGCACCCGGAACGCCCCGCGCTGGAAAGCGGCTTCCAGGCGGCGATACTGCTGGGCCACCAGTTCCGCCATCACCTTGCGCTGGTCATACATCTGCCCGACCACCAGATCCTGCGTCATCGCCGAATAGGTCTCGACCGAGCCGATGCCATAGATGCAGGAGACCGACGCGACGATGATCACGTCGTCGCGTTCCAGAAGCGCGCGGGTGGCCGAGTGGCGCATCCGGTCGATCTGTTCGTTGATCTGCGATTCCTTCTCGATATAGGTGTCGGTCCGGGCGACATAGGCTTCGGGCTGGTAGTAATCGTAGTAGCTGACGAAGTACTCCACCGCATTCTCGGGGAAGAAGCCCTTGAATTCGCCGTATAATTGCGCGGCCAGGGTCTTGTTGGGCGCCAGGATGATCGCCGGGCGCTGGGTTTCCTCGATCACCTTGGCCATGGTGAAGGTCTTGCCGGTGCCGGTGGCCCCCAGAAGGACCTGGTCACGGTCGCCCGCCAGCACCCCTGCCGTCAGTTCCCGGATCGCGGTCGGCTGGTCGCCCGCGGGTTGGAACGGCGTCGACAGGACGAAACGGCGACCGCCTTCCAGCTTGGGCTTGGTCAGGACGTCCGGGCGCTCGGTCAGGGCATTGATGTTGTTATGCGGCATCGCGCGCCTCGCCTTATACAGGGGGAATCGGGGACGCGACAGATTTGATCCGTTTTTGTTCCCATGCAAGCGGTGAACCGCGCGGTTGGGCGAAACCGTTGCCGAAAGCGGGGCAAGCGGCTAAGGCTCGCCGCCAGAGGTGAGTGATGGCAGAAAAGATCGACACGCGGGCCGTGGGGCTGGATGTGGGGCTGGCGTTCATCCGCTGGCTGACCGGGGCCGAGAACCTGCATTACGGGCTGTGGTCCGGGCTGGAGGTGACGGCAGGCAACCTGCGGGCGGCGCAGGACGGTTATACGGCGAAGCTGTTCGGCTATCTGCCCGAGGGTAGGTTGCGCATCCTCGATATCGGTGGCGGCGCGGGCGAGACGGCGAAGAAGCTCTTGGCGCTGGGGCATTCGGTCGAGATCGTCGTGCCCTCGCCCTTTCTCGCCGCGCGCTGCCGCGAGACGGCCCAGGGGGCGGTGGTTCACGAGACCACCTTCGAGGCGTTCCAGGGCCAAGGGCCGTATGACCTGTGCCTTTTTTCGGAAAGCTTCCAGTACATTCCGCTGGCCGAGAGCCTGCCGAAATGCGCGCGGCTGCTGTCGCCTGGCGGG
>JAGPEG010000188.1 GCA_018057165.1 Tabrizicola sp. | reverse complement strand
CATGCCGATGAGGCGGGAACCGATGTGATCGGGCGGCTCCGGGTGGTCCATGCCCTGCCTGACGGCTCGCTGGGCCTGACCCTGGAACGTGGCGCCAGCTATGACGACGAACCCATCACCACGTCGCTGGCCGCGCTGAACTGGTCCAAATCGGTGAACGAACGGTCCTCGATTTCGTTGGACCTGACCTACGAATTGCGCGACGCCGCCTCCGAGCGGATCGAGCAGATCTCGTTCGGCGCGGGCTACCGACACGAGCTGACAGCGGACTGGAGCCTGGACACGGGCGTCGGCTACCGGATCCGCAACGATCTGGACGGCCACGCGGAATCGCCGACGCTGTTCGTCTCGCTCAGCCGGAATTTCGAGTTCCGGCCCTGACCCTGGCCGGTCTTCTGGCGCGACCGGGCCTGCCTGGCCGCGCCGTTCCGTCCTGCCTGCCGCTTCGGCCTATTTTGACACGAAAACCTGCCGCATCGCATGGCCGGCCAGGTCCCGCAGGAAACGCGGTCGTCCGCCTGTAACCCTGGGCTGGATCACCCGGCGCGCCTGCAGGATCATCGCCCCGGCCAGATAGGCCAGCGTGACACTGATCGCCCGGCCCCGGCCCCCGGCCTTGCGGAAATACAGCCAGCGGCTGTCGAACCAGTAGCCCGGAACCCGCGTCCAGTCCTTCATCCCGGTCGAGACCGAGCCGATATGCTCCACCCGGCTTTCCCTGACGAAATGCGTCGGCCATCCCGCTTCTGCGGCCCGGCGGCAGAGATCGGTTTCCTCGAAATACAGGAAGAACCTTTCGTCGAACGTCCCGACCGACTGGACCACTGTCTCGCGGATCATCAGGCTGGCCCCGGCAAGCCAGTCCACCGGCCCGCTGGCCTCGGGCAGCTCCATCCGGACCGTCCGCTTCGCCAGAAGCCTGCTCACCGGCCCGGTCAGCGCCGCCGCCTCGAACTCGGAGGCGGCAGAGGGGAAGCGGAAGCAGGTCGCATGCGGCGCGCCATCGGTGCCATGAATATAGCTGCCCGCAAGACCAACCTTCGGATGCGTCTCCAGATAGTCCAGCAACAGACGGATCGCATCGGGCGCCGGAAAGGCATCCGAGTTCAGGATGTAGACATAGTCGGGCCGCTCCCCCCCCGGCAGGCCCAGCCGGATGCCGACATTGTTCCCCGCCCCGAACCCGCCATTGCGCCCCGATTGCACGACGCGGATCCGGGGGCGATCCCTCAGCGCCTCGCTCATCCGTTCGAACGACCCGTCGCCCGAATCATTGTCGACCACGACAATGCCCCCGGCGATTCCCTGCATCGCGATGTCCGCCGCATCCACCGAGCGCAGGGTCATCTCGGCGGTGCGCCAGTTCAGGATCACGGTCAGGACGGTGGGAGATTGGTCAGGCTCAGGCACGATATTCACCAAGGGGTCTACTTTTGACAGTGGGGCAGTTTGCGGCAGCCGGGCGCTATTTCCGTGCGCCGCGCGCCGTCAGCGCCTGCCCGGCAAGCGACGGCAGCACCAGCGCGCAGTCCAGATAGCGCCGGGCCAGACGGCGCGGGTTGGTCAGCATCCGCCAAAGCCATTCCATCGCGATCTTGCGCACCCAGACAGGGGCCCGTGTCTGGTGGCCCGCGATGAAATCAAGACCCGCGCCGATCGACAGGAAGCCCAGCCCAGGATGCCGCGCCAGCCCGCGGGCGGCGAGACGTTCCTGCTTCGGCGCCCCCAGCGCCAGAAGACAAATCCGCGCACCCGAAGCCGCCACCTGATCAAGCAACGCATCCGCCGCAGCACTTTCGGGATCGAAACCATAGGGCGGCGCCAGGCAGGCCGCGACCTCAAGCCCCGGATAATCCGCCTTCAACCGCTCCGCCGCCTGCGCCAGCACCGGCCCGGTCGAACCAAGAAGCGCCAGCGGCGTCCCAAGCCGCGCCGCCAGCGCCGCCATCGGCGCAATCAGTTCAGACCCCGGCACCAGACTGACCCTCCGCCCGGCCAGCCGCGACATCCAGACGATAGGGTTGCCATCGGCGACCACATGGCTGTGCGCAAGATAGGCCCGCAGAAAAGCCGGATCGCGCCGCATCTTCACGACATGGTCAAGGTTGAGCGTGGCGATGGCAAAGCCCTTGCCCGCGCGCAGCTGCGCCTCGACATCGGCCAGAAGTGCCGCTTCGGTCGGAAAATTGACCACGGAAAGCGCGTCAAACCCTGCGGTCGGGGAAAGCTGGGCGCTGTCACTCACAATCAGTCTCCTCCGCCATTCTGTCGTCACAACTGTCTGGCACTGCGCCAGACTGACAGGCGATTGTTCATAGCTCGTCAAGCAGATAGTCTCGGTCATACAGGGTCCAACAGGGTTTTTTCGTGGCATTTGCGCGGAAGTCATTCGGAAATCTGCCGGACCGTCCCGGTTCCGCGCTGATGTTGTCGATCATCGTGCCGACCTTCCGGCGCGAGGTCTATCTCCCCCCCCTCATCGCTGCCGTGGCCAGCCAGCTTGCCGACTTGCCCGAGGTGGCCGAGATGGTTCTGGTCGACAATTCCCCGGATGCCTCGGCCCGGACTGTGCCGCTGCCCGACTTCGTCCGCTACGTCCACGAACCCCGCGCCGGGGTGGCCCATGCCCGCAACCGGGGCGTGGCCGAGGCGCGGGGGACGCATGTGATCTTCCTCGACGACGACGAACTGCCCGCCTCCGGCTGGCTAGCCGCCTTTGCGACCGCCGCGCGGCAAGGGGCCCGTGCTGCTTTCGGCGCTGTCGAGCCCCGGTTCGAAACCCCGCCGCCACCCGCCCTTCTCGCCCCGCTCGACCGCATCTTCAGCCGCCGCCTGCCCGCCAGAGCCGGGGCCGAGGTACAGTCGCTCCGCGCCTATCTCGGCTCCGGCAATTCCATGTTCGCCCGCGCCACGCTGGCGCTGGTCGACCCGCCCTTCGACACCTCGTTCAATGCGGGGGGCGAGGATGTCTGGCTGTTCCGCCAGCTAGATGACCGGCACAAAGTCCCGATGATCTGGTGCCCCGAGGCCCTGGTCCACGAAATCGTCCCGCCCCGTCGGGTGACACTGCCCTTCCTGCGCCAACGGCGGTTCAGCGACGGACAGTTGCGCTGCCTGGTGGAAAGTGATGCCGGGGGCTTGCGCGCCGCAGGCCGGGTCGCACTTTGGATGGCCGTCGGTGCCACGCAGCTGGTGCTGTTCGGGCTGGCGGCGGCGATCACCCGACCCGTCTCCGAACCGCGCTCGGTCCGTTACCAGCTGGCCGCTGTCGGGGGCGCAGGCAAGCTCCTGTGGTGGCGACGGAAGGCAAGGCGCAAGGAATGACCATGGACAACGGCCCCATCGCCTATCTGACCGGCGACTATCCCAAGGTGTCGCACACCTTCATCCTGCGCGAGGTCGAAGCCGTCCGCGCCAGCGGGGTAAGGGTCATCACCTGCTCGATCCGCCAGCCCCCCGAGTCCGAGTTCAAGGGCCAGGAAGAACTGCGCGCGCGGGCCGAGACCTTCTACGTCAAGCCCGCCGCAAGGAACCCCCTCCGGCTGCTGGCCGCGCATGGCCGGGCATTCCTGCGCAGCCCCGCCATCTGGGCGAAGACTCTGGCGCTGGCGGTGCGGATGCGGTCGCCGGGGGTCAAGGCGCTGATCTGGCAGCTGTTCTATTTCCTCGAAGCCGGGGTGCTGGCCGACCACCTGCACCGGAACCGGGTCCGCCACCTGCACAACCATTTCGGCAATTCCAGCTGCTCGGTCGCGGTGCTGGCCGCCGAACTGGCGCGCATCCCCTTCAGCTTCACCGAACACGGCCCCGCCATCTTCTTCGAGGTCGACCGCTGGGCGCTGCCGGAAAAGATCGCCCGCGCCGCCTTCGTCGTGGCGATCACCCATTTCTGCCGCTCGCAGCTGATGTTGTTCTCCGATCCCCGGCACTGGGACAAGATCACCATCGTCCACTGCGGTGTCGATCCTGCCGCCTACCGGCGCGACCCCGGAGGCAACGGCAAACGGGTGGCCTTCGTCGGCAGGCTTGACCCGGTGAAAGGTGCGCTTCTCCTGATCGAGGCGATGGCAACCGTCCTGAAAGCCCATCCCGACGCCACCCTTACCCTTGCCGGCGATGGCCCTGCCCGCGCCGGGGCCGAGGCGCGAGCCAAGGCGCTTGGCATCGAGACCGCCGTCCGCTTCGCCGGCTTCATGACCCAGGGCCAGGTTGCCGATCTGCTGGCAACAAGCGACATGCTGGCCCTGCCCTCCTTCGCCGAAGGCCTGCCCGTCGTCTACATGGAGGCGCTGGCCTCGCGCATCCCGGTGGTTGCCAGCCGGGTGGCGGGGGTACAGGAGCTGGTCGAGGATGGCGTCACCGGCTTCACCGTCCCGCCGGGCGATGTTGCAACCCTTGCCGACCGGATGATCCGGCTGATGGACGACCCCGCCACCGCCAAGGCGATGGGCGAGGCCGGGCGCAAGGCGGTGGAAGCCGGGTTCGACATCCGCGCCGAGGGTGCCAGGCTGGCCGAAATCTTCACAAACGGCGGGCCGGGCGGGCGGCTTCGGCTCTGAGACCGGTCAACTGTCCGCGAACCGGACCGGCCTGGCCTCCGCCAGCGCCGCAAGCAACGCGACGTCCAGCCCGTCCAGAAACTCGAACCGCTTGCGATACATCGACCGCTTGTTCGGCTTGATCGTGGCTTCGTCGCGCCGTTCCGCAGTCATCGGCAGTTCGAAGAAATCGGCACTGATCGCCACCCCGCCCCGATCGGCCCACATCTCGTCATAGTCCTGCAAGACCGCCTTGATCCGCCCGAAAAACGCATGCCGATGGTGCCGCGCCGCATCGCTGACCGCGTAAAGCCGGGCCACCCCGATCTTGCGCAGCAGCATCTTCAACGCCTCAAGCAGAAAATCGCGCGGGCGCAACCCGTGCAACAGCTTCGTCAAGGTGCGATAGGTTTCCAGCATGTCGTCGCGGTTCCGCCCCTGGATGCCGCCGATCCAGGCGGTCAGCTGACCATCCGCCTCGCGGCGCAGCGAGAAGGCGATGGAAAAGGCGCGGAAACTGTCGATGAACAGGTTCAGCACCAGCCCGCCCTCGCGCAGGAACCAGATCGGCTGGTCCAGCACCAGCCGCAAGCCGGGCATCACCTCGGCCAGATCGACCAGCACCAGCCGCTCGTCGCAATCGAACGGGAAAGGCGGGCCAAGCGTGTCGATCACCGCGTAATGCGCGATGATCCGGCGCAGGCGCTCCTCGGTGTCGAACGTGGCCGCAAGATAGGGCCAGAGCAAGGCGCCGATGAACTCGGGACGCTGGCCCATGATGCGGTCCAGCGCCGTGCCCGGAGCCGGTGCCAGCATCTGCTGCGCCAGGGGAAAGACACTCAGCCCCGCCAGCACCATGCGGCCTTGCCTGACCAGCACGGCAGGCCGGTTGCCGGGAAAGGTGCGCCGC
>JAGPEG010000038.1 GCA_018057165.1 Tabrizicola sp. | reverse complement strand
ACGGATTCGTAGTTTCCCCAGTCAAAGGACTTGGGCCAGTAGTTGACCTTGAACAACTCGGTCCCGGTCGCGAAAGAGGTGATGATCGCGTAGTAGAACGGGAAGACCGAGAAGACGACGATCACCACGACCAGCGCGTAGAACCCGACGGTGGACAGCAGTTTCTGCGCGGTCATTTCTGGCCCTCCCCGGAAAGGTCGACCTTGCCCAGCCAGATATAAAGGCTGACGAAAATCGCGATGATCGCGAAGAGAAGCGTCGACTGCGCCGCGCCATAGGCGAACTTGTCGAAGTCGATCATGTTCTCGCGGCTGATCACCGACATGGTCTTGGTGGCCGCCGAATTGGGCGTCAGCACATAGACAAGGTCGAAGATCCGCAGCGCATCCAGCATCCGGAAGATGATCGCCACGGCCAGCGCCGGGCGGATCAGGGGCAGGGTGATCCTGAAGAACACCTTCACCGGGTTGATCCCGTCCAGCTTCGCCGCCTCGTAGATGTCGCGTGGCACCATCTGCAGCCCGGCCAGGATCAGCAGCGCCATGAAGGGCGTGGTCTTCCAGACATCGACCATCAGCACCGCATACATCGCGGTATCGACGGAAGCCGTCCAGGCGATCTTCTGGCTGATCAGGCCAAGGTTCAGCGCGATATCGTTCAGGATCCCGAACTGGTCATTCAGCATCCAGGCCCACATCTTCGCCGAAACGATGGTCGGGATCGCCCAGGGGATCAGGATCGCCGCGCGCACCAGCCCGCGGCCCTTGAACTCGGCATTCAGCACCAGGGCGACGATCAGGCCCAGCACCGTCTCGAAGAAGACCGAGACGAAGGCGAAACGCACCGTGTTCCAGACCGCGTTCCACCAGTCGGGATCGACCAGCGTGCCGCGCCAGATCCAGCGCCCGCTGTCCAGCACGCGCAACGACAGGTAGTTGTCGAAGCCGATCCACGCGCCGCCATAAAGATCGGACAGCTTGGTGTCGGTCAGCGAAAACCAGATCGTGCGCAGAAGCGGCCAGGCCGCCACACAGAACAAGGCCAGCAGCATCGGCGCGATGAACCAGAAGGCCGCGCGCCGGCGTTGCTGCAGAAGGCTGAGCCCCCCGTCGTTCGTTGCCATGATACCCTCCCCTGCCGGGCCCCCCTCGAGGCCCGTGATGTTGAGACGGGCGGCGACTGCTGGGGTCAGCGCCGCCCGTCGATGGGGTCAGTCAGGTCCGGGAGGACTACCAGCCCGACCCCTTGATGTCTGTCAGCTCCACTTCCAGAAGCTCCAGATTCTCGGCAGCGGTGCCTTCGCCGGAAAGCGTCTGGTGGACAGCCGACCAGAATTTCGCCGAAACCTCGTTGTACTTGCCCAGCGTCGGGGCCGAGGGGCGCGGAACAGCGTTCAGGAACACGTCCTTCCACTGCGGGATGATCGGCTGCGCGGCGGCGATGTCGGCGTCATCGTAAAGCGCCACGATGGTCGGCAGGTTCGATTCCGCGATGGCGCGATGCTTCTGCGCCTCGGGTCCGGCAAGATACAGCGCAAGGCTGATCGCCGCCTCCTGATGCGTCGAGTATTTCGACACCGCGACGTTCCAGCCGCCCAGCGTGGCGGCCGAGGTGTCGCCTTCCTTGCCGACGGGCAGGGTGGTCACGGCGAAAAGATCCTTGACCGCCGAATCGCCGCCATTGCCAAGGGTGTAGGCGTAGGGCCAGTTGCGCATGAAGACCGCGTTGCCGGTCTGCCAGATGCCACGGGCTTCCTCTTCCTGGTAGGCCAGCACCCCGTCCGGGCTGATCGTGCCGACCCAGGACTTCGCCATTTCCAGTGCCGCCACCGCATTCTCGTTGTTGACCGAGATCGTGCCGTCGGGCTCGACGATCTGGCCGCCGCCGTAGGACTTGATCCATTCCAGCGCGTTGCAGGTCAGGCCCTCATAGGCGTTACCCTGCCAGACGAAGCCCCAGAGATCGGCCTTGCCCTCGGCGCGCTCGCCGTCCTGGATCAGCTTGGCGGTTTCCGCCAGCTCGGCCCAGGTTTTCGGCGGGGTCTTGCCGTATTTTTCCAGCAGGTCCTTGCGGTAGTACAAGGCGGGCGCGTCGGTGAAGATCGGCAGCGCGACCAGCTTGCCGTTCACCGTCTGCGACTGGATGATCGAGGGAAAATGGGTGGGCGCCAGGTCCTTGGCGGCTTCGGTCAGATCGACGAAATGGTCTGCCAGCTGCGGCGCCCAGATCACGTCGGTCTGGTAAAGGTCGATGTCGGTTGCCCCGGCGGCAAGCCAGAGCCGGTACTGGCCGAACTGGTCGGTGGTCGAGGCGGGCATCGGTACCAGGGTGACGGTGTGGCCGGTCGCCTCTTCCCAGGGTTTGACCAGCGCCGGAAAGTTCTCGACGGCGGTGCCGACGGCGCCGGAGACATAGAACAGCTCATCGGCCATGACGGGTGCGCCGAACACGGCAAGCATGGCAGCGGTTGCAGTCGCGCGGGCGGCGCGGCCTTTCAGGATCATCATCGGTTTTCCTCCCATCGGCGACCTTGATGGCTCGCCTTTCTCCCGAAAACGTCCGGATGAATCCGAAGCGTTTCGGAAAAGATAGTTTCCAAAGCGCTTTTGGTCAACGATTCGATGCGCTTTGGGCGGTCGGAGCCGCAGCGACGGACGCGCCTTCGATGAAGCCATAGCTGCCGATGCGCTGAAGTTCGGAAACTGGCTTGCCCTCGATTGCCCCGACCAGGCAACCGACCAGAGGGTCCCAGCTGTCGCGCAACGGCGCCCTGGTGACGGTGAGCGCGGGAAAGAACGCCGATGCGCGCAAGTTCGGCAGTTCATCGTCATGCGCCACGACCGAGATGTCGCCGGGCACGGTCAGCTCAAGTGCGGACAGTGCCTGATAGACTCCGCGCGCAAGGCGCAGGTTGCCGCAGACAATGGCGGTGGGTCGGGGGGCGTCGCCAGAGAACAGCCGGATGGTCGCCGTCAGGCCGGTTGCCTCGTCCATCTCGCCGTTGAGTTGAAGACGCGGCAGGTCCTCGGCGCCACTGTCGCGCAAGGCGCGGCGGTAGCCCGCCTCGCGCCGGGTGACATAGGATCGCCCGGCAACCCCGTTCAGAAAGGCGATCCGGCGATGCCCCCGCGCGGCGAGATGCATGGTCAGCTCATGGGCAAGCTGTTCATTCTCAATGTCAAAGTACGGATAATCCATCGCCTTTCCGGTGCGGCCATGCACGACGAAAGCAATGCCGGACTTGCGCAGGAAGTCGATCCTGGGGTCCTGGTCCTGCGGGTCGATCAGCACGAACCCATCAAGCAGGGCCTTGCCGATCAACTTCTGGTAGACCGGGATCGCCGGTTCATGTTCGGCCATGATATGCAGCACGAACTGCATCCCGCGGCCCGAGAACTGGGCAGACAGGCCCGCGACGACCTCAAGGAAGATGCCGTCCTGGCCGATGGTGCGATGCTGCGGCACCACAAGACCCACCATCCCCGACCGGCCCGAGACCAGTTTCCGCGCCGAGGCGTTGGGATGGTAGTTCATCGCCCGCGCGGCGTCCTTCACGCGCAGGCGGGTGTCCTCGGAGACGTCGGAATGGTCGTTCAGCGCCCGGCTGACCTGGGTGATCGACAGGTCAAGCGCCCGCGCGATGTCTTTCAAGGTCGCCATCATTCAAACCCCTTTGGGCCGCATCCGAAACATTTCGGAATGAAAATGCAACCCGAATCTTGCCGGGACGTACCCGGCGGCGGGGCGGGCGGAACCGGGGCCGGCAGTCCGGCCTTGACCGCCGAGACCGGGGTCGGCCTGCGGCACGGTGACACTTCGCTTCCTGTCCCTTACAGCCCCGTTGACAGGTCCACCATCTGCAGGAGTAATCTCCGCGCACCGGGGGCGATCTGGCCGATTGACGGGGTCCCGTGACAGGGGACTTGCCTGGCAAGCGGCGGGCGTGCCCGCACGAACCAGAACATTCGGGAACAGCCCGAAAACATAACCGTCAATCAGGGAGACCAATTGTGAAAAACCCCACCTCTGCGTTCAGCCGTCGCCGGTTCCTGCAGGGTTCCGCCGCCGGACTGGGCATCCTCGCCACACCGGCGATCATCTCGTCGAAGGCGCTCGCCTCGTCGGGAGAATTGAACTTCACCGGCTGGGCCGGCTATCCGTCGCTGGCCGAAAAGGTCTTCCCCGCCTTCGAGGCGGCGACCGGGATCAAGGTCGTCTTCAAGGAACTGCCCGGTCAGGACGACATGTATGCCGACGCCAAGGTCGCGATCGAGACGGGTGGCACCGACGTGATCGAACCGACGATCGACCGGGTTGCCGCCTGGAACTCGAACGGCCTGATCCAGGGCTGGGACGATGCCAAGCTTGCGGTCGGCAACTATCTGCCCGGTCTGGTCGACGGCAATGCCGAGGGCATGGCCCGGATCGACGGCAAGCTGATGATCGCGCCCTCGAACTGGGGCACGGAATCGCTGGTGGTGAACACCGCCAACGCAAAGATTTCCTCGCCCCCCTCGCTGGGCGATCTTTTCAACCCGGAGAACCCGGCCACCGTGCGCCCGCATTCGGCGCTGGCCGCGATGGGCCGCTGGCTGGACGCGACGGGCAAGCTGCCGCGCCCCTGGATGGACGGCTACGGCGACATGGCCGCGATGACCGAGCTGTGGGACATCGCGCTGGCCGAGGCGATCAAGGCCAAGGGCAACGTGGTGCAATGGTGGACCGGCGAGAACGAGGCGAACGCGGGCTTCACCGCCAACGGCGCCGTCGTGGGCCTGTGCTGGGATTCGACCGGCTACAACCTGCGCAATGACGGCTACGCCTACACGGCGCCGGTCGAAGGGGCCTTCGCCTGGAACCAGGGCTTCGTCCTGATGAAGAACGCGGTCAACGTCGACCAGGCGCATGAATTCGCCAAGTTCGTCTCAACCCCCGAAGGCGCGGCGATGTGGGCGACAGCCTTCTCCTCGAACCCGGTCGGCAAGGGCGGCTATGACCAGATGGGTCCGGACGTGGCCAAATACTACGGCGACTTCCTTACCGAGGAGACCTCGGCGAAGCTGTGGTGGTGGCCCGGTCAGTCGGCCGAGTTCCTGACCAAGCGCGCCGAATACGCCGACAAGTACAAGGCGGCCTGACCGGGGCCTTCCGCATGCGCAACAGATAGCCAGGACGCCGGGCCCGCAAGGGCTCGGCGTGCCTGATTCGTGCAAACGACCGCTGGACCGAAAACCCGGCGCAATCTGGCGATACCGATGGCGGGGCAGGTTGCCCGCCGCCTGCAATAAAAAGACTGAACTCGGGGATTACGATTGGGGGACCACGCGACATGAGCGCGGGAATTGATCTGGAAAATGTCTGCTGCGACTTCGGCACCTTCCGGGCCGTCGACAACGCCAACGTGTCGATCAAGCCGGGGGAGTTCTTTTCCTTCCTCGGCCCGTCGGGCTGCGGCAAGACCACGATCCTGCGCATGGTCTCGGGTTTCATCGAACCCACTGCGGGCGCGATCAGGATCGGCGGCAAGGATGTGAAGGGCACACGCCCGAACCAGCGGCCGACGGCGCTGATCTTCCAGAACCTCGCGCTGTTTCCCCTGATGCCGATCTGGGAGAACATCAGCTTCGGGCTGGAAGTCCGCGGCGTCGACAAGGCGACCCGGCGCAAGAAGGCGGAAGATCTGCTGAAGCTGGTCGATCTGCCGGGGGCCGCCGACAAGATGGTCAGCCAGTTGTCGGGCGGTCAGAAGCAGCGGGTGGCGATTGCCCGCGCGCTGGCGGTGGAGCCCTCGGTGATGCTGCTGGACGAGCCGCTGTCCGCGCTTGATCTGAAACTCCGCCAGCACATGCGGGCGGAACTCCGGGCGATCCAGAAGCGCACCGGCGTGACCTTCATCTACATCACCCATGACCAGGGCGAGGCGCTGGCGATGTCGGACCGGGTGGGCGTCATGTCCCAGGGCCGCATCCAGCAGATCGCCGTCCCGCGTGACATCTACGACAACCCCGTCAATGGTTTCGTGGCCAGTTTCGTCGGCGAAAACAACATCTTCGAGGGCGAGATCGGCCCCGTTGCCGATGGCATGGCGGGGTTTTCCGGCCCGCTTGGCAAGTTCCGTGCCAGGATCAACCCCGAGACGCAGGGCAAGGCGGTCAAGCTTTACGTCCGCCCCGAACACACCCGGCTGACCAGAACCGCCGCGCCGGAGAATTCGGTCGAAATGGAAGTGACCGAAGTCGCTTTCGAAGGTGCCTTCATCTCGGTCCATGGTCAGACGGCGGGGGGCAAGCGCCTGTCGGCCGAAGTGAAGAACGACGGGGTCACCCAGGCGCCGGGTGTGGGCGAGAAGGTGTTCGCCAGCTTCGACGCGGCGCGCGCCCTCCTCCTGCCCGACGCGAACGTGAGGGGGTGAGGCGATGCAGGATCTCATCCGCCGCTACGGGACCGGGCTGACCGCGGTCTTCTGCCTGCTGGTTGCCTTCTGGATTCTGGTTCTGGTGATCCTGCCGAACTTCGCCATGTTCGAGCAGAGCTTCCGCCCCTATCTTCCGGTGGCCGACATCGGCGGGCCGAAGGATATCTACGGGTTTGAAAACTATGGCAAGATCCTCGGCAACCCGGTCGAGACCTCGTGGTTCGGCATTCCCCTCACCATCCCGATCCACATCAACACCTTCCTGCAGACGGTGTTCTATTCGGCCATGGTCACGCTGTTCACGCTGATCCTGGCCTATCCGCTGGCCTACTACCTGGCCAAGATCGCCAATCCGCGCTCGATCCCGACGCTCCTCCTCCTTCTCTTCATCCCGATGTGGGTGTCCGAGGCGCTGCGGGCCTTCGCCTGGTACATCATCCTGACCTTCAACGGCCCGCTGAATGCGCTTCTCAAGGCACTGGGTCTGATCGACCAGGGGGTGCGCTGGCAGAACGGGGTCGTCACCTCCTACGATGCCATCGTGATCGTGCTGACCTATTGCTACGTTCTCTTCATGCTGTTCCCGATCTACACGGCGATCACCTCGCTGGACACCAACCAGATCGAGGCGGCGGAAGACCTCGGCAGCCCCTGGTGGCGCACGCATTGGCGGGTGGTCATCCCCCACGCGAAACCCGGCATCGCCAGCGGTTGCGTCATGGTGTTCATGCTGTCGGCGGGGTCCTTGCTGGTGCCCACCGTGGTCGGCTCGACCAAGGCGAACTGGTTCCCGCAGACGATCTACACCTGGTTCAATGATGCGCTCGACTGGAACACCGGGGCGGCTTACTCGATGATCTTCCTTCTGGTCTGCATCTTCTTCGTGATCCTTGCGATGCGGGTCTTCAAGGTCAAGCTGTCGGATATCGCCAAATGAGCCGGAACCGCGCAGTCCTCGGGCAGCTCTACTACGCCCTTTTCATCCTTTATCTGCTGGTTCCGCTGGCCGTGATGGCGGGGGCGGCGTTCAACGACAGCAAATTGCCGACCGTGGCACCCTGGAAAGGCTTCACCTGGGTCTGGTTCGGCGAGCTTTGGGCCGACCAGACGATGTGGGGCGCCTTCCTCAACTCGATCCTTGTCGCCCTTGCCGTGGTGGCGCTGGCTGTGCCGATCGGAACCTCGGCGGCGATCCTCTTGAACTCGATCTCGGGCAGATACCGGGCGACGCTCTACGGCTTCATGGTCGCGCCGGTGCTGGCACCGGGGCTGGTGATCGGCATCTCGACGGTGCTGTTCTGGAACCAGCTGGGCCATGCCACCGGGGCGGATGGCTTTGCGCTGTTCGGACGCGGGCTGCACTTGTCGGCGCTGGGACAGGTCAGCTACATCTCGGCCTATGTGATGCTGCTGGTGCTGGCGCGGCTGCAAAGCTTCGATCCGGGGCTGGAAGAAGCGGCGCTGGATCTGGGCGCGAACCATGGCCAGGTGCTGCGGCGCATCCTTCTGCCGCATCTTTATCCGGCCATCGCGGCGTCGTCGGCCATCGCCTTCTTCCAGTCGATCGAGAACTTCAACGTCACGCTCTTCACCAAGGCGAATGCGACGACGCTGACGGTCTATGTCTTCAGCCAGGTCCGGGCCGGGATCACGCCGAAGATCAACGCGCTGGCCTTCCTGCTGATCCTGCTGACCCTGGTGCTGGCGCTGGTCTACGAAGTGAACCGCCGCCGCCGGGCCCGGATCGAGGCCGCCCGCGAGGCCGAGGCGCGGCGGGCGGAAGAGGCGATGCTCTAGGCTTGTGGCTCGTCGTTCGACTTCGTCCCTCCTCGCAGGCGTCAGCGAGGAGGGACGAAGTCGAACGACGAGCGGGTTGCGAGCAAAGGTTGCGGAATCCTTAACGCCCACGATCATCGCATTGATTCTGAAGGATAATCAGAAAATGTTCACCGTGGACAGATCCGCCTAGAGACCGCGCAGCAGCACCTCGCACAGGGGGGACGCCGGGTCGGCCAGCCCCTCGATCACGCTGAAATGGTGGTGCCCCGGATCGGCAGTCCAGGGGCAGCCCCATTCCTCGGACAGAAGCCGGGCCTGCATCAGAAAGGCCGGCCGCTCCTCGGCCCCGACCCAGACATGCGCCGTCACCCCGTCCCGCAAGCGGTGCCGCGCCGGGCTTTCCAGGGCGGCTTCGGCTTCGTCGATCTTCAGCGTCCGGTTCATCCCGGTCGCCATCAGCGGCCCCAGCTCGGCCAAGGGAGAGATCGGCACCACCCGCGCCACCGGCACCGAGATATCGGCGCAGCCCATCCGGGCCGACAGATGCCCCCCGGCGGAATGCCCCGTCACCACCATCGGCCCCGGAACCCTTGTGCCGACGAACCAGCAGGCCCGCGCGATTTCCGCCGTCATCTCGCCGATCCGCGCGGCAGGGGCCAGCGTGTAGCTCGGCATCGCCACCGCATAGCCCCGCGCCAGCGGCCCGGCAGCCAGATGCGACCAGTGGGCCTTGGAAAAGAGGTGCCAGTAGCCACCATGGACGAAGACCACCACCCCCTTCGGCGTGCCCATCGGCAGGAAGAGATCCAGCTTCTCGCGCGGCGAGGGGCCGTAGGCCAGGTCGAGGTCGGCCCGCTTTCCCAGGGCCCGCCGGAAGGTAGCAGCCTCTGCCGTCCAGCGGGCCGGATAATCGGCAGCACCAGCGATGAAGTCGCCGTTGGCATAGTCGCGGTCGGGGTCGGGCCAGCGATAGGGCGGGCGGGAATGGGTCAAGTCGGTCCTCCTCTCGGATCGCGGCCAGACTGCGCCGGACCCCGTCTGCTTCGCAAGGGGTCACCGCTTTCTTGCGTGCGCTGCGGAAGCCGGGCATACCCTTGGTCAGCCCACAGAAAACGGAGGCGCGAGGTGTTGAAAGGGATCGACAACCGGCTGAATGCCGAAGTCCTGGGAACCCTGCGCGGCATGGGTCACGGCGATTGCATCATCGTGGTCGACACCAACTTTCCCGCCGAGTCGGTGGCGCGCGCGACCCTCACCGGCAAGCTGCTGCGGATGGAGAACCTGACCGCCGCCGAGGCGATGAACGCGATCCTGTCGGTCCTGCCGCTGGATACGTTCGTCGACGATTTCGCCGGCCGGATGGAAGTGGTGGACAAGCCCGAGGAGGTGCCTCCGGTGCAGGTCGAGGTCCAGGCCGAGATCGACCGTGCCGAGGGCCGCTTTCGCCCCTTGCCCGGCATCGAACGCTTTGCCTTCTACGACATGGCGCGGCAGGCCTTCGCGGTGATCCAGACCGGAGAGCGCCGGTTCTACGGCTGTTTCATGTTGCGCAAGGGCGTGATCCCACCGGAGGCTTGAAGATGAAACCCATCGTGATCCTCGGCATCTTCAACGCCGACACCTCCTATCGGGCCGAACGCCTGCCGAAGATCGGCGAGACGATCCTCGGCCAGCATTTCGCGCTGGGGCCGGGGGGCAAGGGTTCGAACCAGGCGGTCGCGGCGGCGAAGGCGGGGGGGCGGACGCATTTCATCACCCGGCTTGGGGCCGATGATTTCGCCAAGGTCGCGCGCCAGACCTGGGAGCAGGCCGGGGTCATCCCCGAAGTGACCGAGGATGCCGACAGCCATACCGGGGCGGCCTTCATCTTCCTGGAAGCCGCGACCGGGAACAACGCGATCATCGTGGCCTCGGGGGCCGGGGGGCGGATCGCGCCCAGTGACCTTGACGCCAACGCCAGGCTCATCGGCAGTGCGGCGGTCTTCGTGACCCAACTGGAGCAACCGATCCCCGCTGCCCGCCGGGGGCTGGAAATTGCCAGGGCGGCAGGCGTCACGACGATCCTGAACCCGGCCCCGGCAGCGGCTCTGGAGGATGCGATGCTGGCGCTGTGCGATTTCATCACCCCGAACGAGACCGAGGCCGAGACGCTGGCCGGCATGCCGGTGACAACGCTGCCCGAGGCGGAACGCGCCGCCGATGCGCTGATGGCGCGGGGCGTGGGGGCGGTGATCGTGACACTGGGCAGCAAAGGGGCGCTCTATCGCGATGCGACGCGGTCGGTCCATGTCCCGGCGATCAGCTCCGGGCCGGTGGTGGAAACCACCGGGGCCGGCGATGCCTTCAACGGCGGGTTCGCGGTGGCGCTGTCCGAGGGCAAGGATGTGATCGAGGCGGTGCGTTTCGGCGCGGCCACGGCGGGGATTTCGGTGACGCGCGCGGGTGCCGCCGCCGCCATGCCGACACGGGCCGAGATCGACGCGCTTCTGGCGCGCGTCTGACCTGTCATCGGTCTGTTACAAATCCGTCGCATAGGTTTCACCTTGCCGGTCTAGAGCGGCAGGAAGATTGGCGTGGCGGAGCGGGCGATGGACGACATGCGGACGGTGCAACCGGGACTTCAGGCCGCCACGGTGAAGATTGCTGCCGAAGGCGTGCAGGTCCATTACGGCACGAACCATGCGCTGAAGGATGTGACGGTCAATATCCTTGACCGGGCGGTCACGGCCTTCATCGGGCCTTCGGGTTGCGGCAAGTCGACCTTCCTGCGCTGCCTGAACCGGATGAACGACACCGTGGCCACGGCACGGGTGTCGGGCAGGATCACGCTGGAAGGCGAAGACATCTACGACCCCCGCGTCGACCCGGTGCAGTTGCGCGCCAAGGTCGGGATGGTGTTCCAGAAGCCGAACCCGTTCCCAAAGTCGATCTACGACAATGTGGCCTACGGGCCGAAGATTCACGGGCTGACCCGCAACAAGGCCGAACTTGACGCCGTGGTTGAAGCCTCGCTGCGGCGGGCCGCACTGTGGAACGAGGTCAAGGACCGGCTCGATGCCCCCGGCACCGGGCTGTCGGGTGGTCAGCAGCAGCGGCTTTGCATCGCGCGGGCGGTGGCGACTTCGCCGGAAGTGCTGTTGATGGACGAGCCCTGCTCGGCGCTGGACCCGATCGCCACGGCGCAAGTGGAAGAGCTGATCGACGAGCTGCGGAGCCAGTTCTCGGTGGTGATCGTGACGCATTCGATGCAGCAAGCCGCACGGGTCAGCCAGAAGACCGCGTTTTTCCATCTGGGGAACCTGGTCGAATACGGCGATACCACCCAGATATTCACCACCCCGAAGGATCCCCGCACCGAGGCCTATATCACCGGCCGGATCGGGTAAGGAGCAGGCGATGAGCACGGCACATATTCTGACCGCCTTTGATCGTGATCTTGAGGTCGCGCAGGCCCTGGTCATGCGGATGGGTGGTCTGGTCGAGACCGCTCTTCTGGAGGCGGCCGAGGCGCTGGACCGAAGGGACGAGGATCTTGCGGCGCGGGTCCGGGCCGGAGACGCGGCCATCGATGCGCTGGAGGACCAGATCAACGCGCATTGCGCCGAGCTTCTGGCGCTGCGCGGGCCGACGGCGGGCGACCTGCGGACGGTGCTGACCGTGATGAAGATCGCCGCCGCGCTGGAGCGGGCCGGGGATTATGCGAAGAACCTGGCGAAGCGGACTGCGGTGCTGGCGCAGATGACGCCGGTTCCGGGGGCTTCGGGCTCGATCCGGCGGCTGGCGAAAGCGGTGGTGCAGATGCTGACCGACGCGCTGGACGCCTATATCCGCCGCGACGTGAAGCTGGCCGAGGATGTGCGAGCGCGGGACCGGGACGTGGACCAGATGTACAACTCGATCTTCCGTGAGTTCCTGACGCATATGATGGAGGACCCCCGCACCATCGGACCCTGCATGCACCTGCATTTCATCGCCAAGAACATCGAGCGGGTGGGGGATCATGCGACTTCGGTCGCCGAGCAGGTGATCTACCTTGTCACCGGGGCGATGCCCGGCGAGGACCGGCCCAAGTTCGACACCACGGGCCTGGAGGAATGAGCATGGGCAAGGGCGGACAGCCGCGGGTTCTTCTGGTCGAGGACGAACCGGCGCAACGGACCGTGCTGGCCTACAATCTGGAAGCCGAGGGCTTTGCGGTGACGCAGGCCGACAATGGCGAGGATGCGATGGTGCTGGTCGACGAGGAGGAGCCGGACATCATCATCCTGGACTGGATGATGCCGAAGGTCTCCGGGATCGAGGTCTGCCGCCGGCTGAAGATGCGCCCGGAGACGCGGGGCATCCCGGTCATCATGCTGTCGGCGCGGGCTGAGGAGGTCGACCGCATCCGCGGGCTGGAGACCGGGGCGGATGATTATGTGGTGAAGCCCTATTCGGTGCTGGAGCTGATGGCGCGGGCGCGGGCGCAGCTGCGGCGGGTCCGGCCCTCGACGGCCGGGGTGGTGCTGGAGCATGAGGATATCCGGCTCGACCCGGAAAGCCACCGGGTCTACCGGGCGGACAAGGTGTTGAAGCTGGGGCCGACCGAGTTCAAGCTGCTGGTCACGCTGATGGAGCGGCCGGGGCGGGTGTTTTCCCGCGAGCAGTTGCTGGATCTGGTCTGGGGGCGGGACATCTATGTCGACACCCGGACGGTGGACGTGCATGTCGGGCGGCTGAGGAAGAGCCTGATGAGCCACGGCGGCGGCGATCCGGTGCGGACGGTGCGCGGGGCGGGCTATTCGCTGGGCTGACTGTCCACGGCGGGCAGATTTCCAAGCCTTTCTTTTCAATCACTTGCGCGCGGGCGTTAAGAATTTGGCAAGATATCGAATGTCCGGCGGGGTCTGACGGTTTCCGAATTGGGCGCTGGCGCGCAAGTCTTTCCTCTCGTCGTCGGGGCTTCGCCCTTCTCCTCGGTCGATGGGGGTTTCACCCCCATGCCAGCGGTTTCTCGAACCAGCGGCGAAACCGCGGGCATACCCCCAGGATATTTGCACCAGTATGAAAGGGCGGGCGATGGGAGGTTCGATGCCGCCGGCGGGGATGTCTGGGCAAAGATGAAAACTGCAGCCGTCAGATCGACGGAAGCAGGCGGTCGAGCGTGGTGAGAAACTGGTCGACATGCGCAAGGCCGAAGGGGAGCGGCGGGCGGATCTTCAGGCTGTCGCCTTGCGGCCCGGTGGAGCTGATCAGGATGCGGTTGTCGCGCAGTGCGTTGACGAGATGCGCGGTGCGGGCGGGGTCGGGGCGGCCGTTCGACTGGATGGTCTGGCCGATGAAAAGCCCGGCGGCACGGGTTTCACCAAGTGCGTCGTGTCGCTGGGCAAGGCTGCGCAAGCCGTCGGCAAGGGCCTTGCCGACAGTCGCGGCATTCTGCTGCAACCCTTCGTCCCGGATCACGTCGAGGACGGCAAGGCCCACGGCAGCGGCGACGGCATTGCCGCCGAACGTGTTGAAATAACGTGATTTCACGCCGAATTCGGCGATGGTTTCCGGTTTCAGAGCCAACCCGGCCAGGGGGTAGCCATTGCCCATCGGCTTGCCCATCGAGACCATGTCGGGGATCAGGTCATGGCGCTGGAAGCCCCAGAAATGGCTGCCGGTGCGCCCGAAGCCCGGCTGCACCTCGTCGGCGAGGAAGAGGCCGCCGCGCGCGCGGATCGCCGCCGCAGCGGGGGCGAGAAAGCCGGCGGGGTCGGGGCAGACGCCATCGGAAGAGAAGATGGTGTCGACGATCAGGAGGGCGGGCTTGATGCCCTGCGCTGCCATGCGGTCGCAGGCTGCGGTGACGGCTGCGGCGAAGCCCTGGGCGATGCCCTGCGGGTAGTTCTGCGCCGAGGGTGCGGGAATCGGGAAGACCGTCGGGCCGGGGGCGACGGCGGGGCCGATCGACATCGACATCTCGGCGGTGGCAAGGGTGACACCGTGATAGGCGTTGTCGGTGACGATGATCCCCGTGCCGCCGGTCGCGGCGCGGGCGATGCGGAGTGCGAGATCGTTCGCCTCGCTTCCGGTGCAGGTGAACATCACATGGGCGAGGTCGCGCGGGAAGAGGGACAAGAGCCGTTCGGCGTATTCCAGAATGCCGTCATGCAGGTAGCGGGTATGGGTGGCAAGGGTGGCGGCCTGTCGGGCCATCGCTTCGACGACGCGGGGATGGCAATGGCCGACGGAAGCGACGTTGTTATAGCAGTCGAGCCAGGCAAGACCCTGCGGGTCGAAAAGCTGCACGCCCTGCCCGCGGACCAGATGCACCGGGGTTTCGTAGAAAAGCCGGTAGGCGGGACCGAGAGCCTGGGCGCGGCGGGTGGCAAGGGCCTTGTCCTCCGGCGAGAGCTGGCCCGCGCCGGGGGTGTAGGCGTTCAGCATCGAGGTCTGTCGGGTCATGTCGTCTGGCTTTCGCAGGTTTGCAGGAGTGTTTCGGTGAGTGCGGCGGGATCGGTCAGCGCAGCGAGGCCCGCGCGGGACGTGGGGGCGTTCCGCAGGATGTAGGGGGCGTTTTCAGAATAGCGGGCGGCGCGCCAGGCGGAGATCACCAGCGTGGTGACGAGGCGGGCGGTGATGAGATCGGGGAGGAGGCGGAGTTCGCTTTCCGTCAGGGGGTTGGCCTGGTGGTAAGCCTGGGTGAGCGGGATCAGGAGGCTGGTGGGATCGGCGGGGTCGATCAGGTAGGAGGCGGCGACGGCGAGATCGCAGATACGGTGCGAGAGCGTCATGTCGCCGAAATCGAGGATGCCGGTCAGGCGGGTCGGGTTGCCGGGATCGGCGAGGAGATTGTGCGGGTTGAAATCGCCGTGGATCACCTGGCGCGGCAGGATTGCAAGGGCCGGGGCGGTCTGGCCGGTGAACCGGGCAAGGGCGACAGTGATGCGGGGCTTGAGGTCTTCGGGGAGGGCCGGGGTGAGAGGCGTGAGGTCGCGGGCGTTGCGGATGTCCCAAAGGAGGTGATGGTCGGCGGCGGGGTGCTGGAAGCTGGCGAGGGCAGCGTCGAGCTGGCCAAGGGCGGTGCCGATGGAGCGCGCCAGCCCGGTTGTGCGGGGCAGATGGGCAAGCGGGGTGCCGGGGAGCCAGCTGAAGAGGCGCAGCGCGCCGTCCGGGGTGGGGATGATGGTTCGCCCATCCCGCGCGGGGATCACGCGGGGAGTGGGGAGATCCGGGGCCTGGGCGGCACAGTGGAGGAGGGCTTCGGTCTGGAATGCCGTCAGGGCGGCGGGTTCGGCGGGGTTGGCGAGTTTCAGGGTGAAGCTGGCGGTGGCGGTGTCGAGCCGGTGGTTCTGGTCGCGTTCGGAGGTCAGCGGATGAAGGGTGCCGGTGAGGCCCCAATGCGTAGCGGCAAGCACACCAAGCGCCTGTGCGGACAGCCGGGGCGGGGGGAGAGAGAGGAGATGGCCGGCGGGGTCTTGCGTCATGGGTTCTGGGTCCGAGGGGCAAGATAGCGGCTGTGGCGGCGGGGGCCAGTGGAATGTGGGCTTGACATGGTTTAGTGTTTTAGTAAGGATATTGATCAGAAACCCAGCCAGCCCTGATCGGGCCCGCCCGGTGTCCTTCGATGAGGTGGAGTTCACCATGCCCGACCGTGACCCGGCCCCGCGGGCCGATTTTTTGGACCTGCTGATGATCGCGCTGTCGGGGATGATGCCCGGCGCGGCGCTGGAAGCACTTCTCGCGCGGCTGGAGGGGGCGAAATGAACGCCCATGTCGAACCCTGGCTGACGGCGGATGCGACGCCGGTGCATGATGCGCGGTCATTGACCGAGGGCGGCAGCCTGGCGCGGATCGTGCTGGACGGGCAGGTCTATGCGCTGCGGATCACCCGTGCGGGCAAGCTGATCCTGACCAAGTGAGACGATGGAGCGGTGGGTTGGCGCCCAGCCTGCGCCACGGCGTCAGCCGCCGGTGTGGCTCATGTGGCGGGTGATCTGGCCTGCGACCTGTCGGCGGCTGTAGTCGAAATCATGGCCCTTGGGTTTGCGGGCGATGGCGGCGCGGATTGCCTGTTCGACCACCGTATCATCCGGGCTGGCGCGCAGGGGCGCGCGGAGGTCGGCCATGTCTTCCTGGCCGAGGCACATGTAAAGCTCGCCGGTGCAGGTGAGCCGCACCCGGTTGCAGCTTTCGCAGAAATTATGGGTAAGGGGCGTGATGAAGCCGAGCTTCTGGCCGGTTTCCTCGACGCGGACATAGCGGGCGGGGCCGCCGGTGCGTTCGGCAAGATCGGTGAGGGTGAGCCGGTCTGCAAGCCGGGCGCGGAGGTCCTTCAGCGGCCAGTATTGGTCAAGCCGGGTGGCGGTCATGTCCTCGCCCATCGGCATGACCTCGATGAAGGTGAGGTCGTGATCTTCGGCGGCGCACCAGTCGAGAAGCGGGAACAGCTCGTCCTCGTTGAAGCCTTTCAGGGCGACGGCGTTGATCTTGACGCGGAGACCTGCGGCTTTGGCGGCTGCGATCCCGTCAAGCACCTGGGGCAGGCGGCCCCAGCGGGTGACTTCGGCGAATTTCGCGGGGTCGAGGGTGTCAAGCGAGACGTTGACGCGGCGGATGCCGAGATCGGCGAGGGGCTGGGCGAATTTCGCCAGCTGGCTGCCGTTGGTGGTCAGCGTCAGTTCCTTCAGCGCGCCGGTGGCGAGATGGCGGGACATGGCTTCGAAGAAGGTGAGGATGCCTTTGCGCACCAGGGGTTCGCCGCCGGTGATGCGCAGCTTCTGGACGCCCATGCGGACGAAGGTGGAGGCGAGGCGGTCGAGTTCTTCGAGCGACAGGAGGTCGGCCTTGGGCAGGAAGGTCATGTGTTCCGACATGCAGTAGGTGCAGCGGAAATCGCAGCGGTCAGTGACCGAGACGCGCAGGTAGCTGATCGCGCGGGCGAAGGGGTCGATGAGCGGAACCATGCAGGCAAGGTAGGCCTGTGCGGGCGGGCGCACAAGTGCGGACACGACGATTGCGGGGCCGGGAGCGGCGGGATAGGCTACGACCATGAGACAGCTTGTGTTGATCCCCGTTCTTGCCCTGGCCTTGTCGGGCTGTGCCCTGTTCCAGAAGCAAGGAGAGCGGTCCGCAGCGACCGGGCCGGCCGACCCGCAGGCGGCGACGGAATTCGCCCCGGCGGCATCGACCAGAGTGCTGGGCGCGCGGGCGGTGAGCGCGGAGATGCTGGACAAGACCACGGCGGAGGAGAAGGCGGCGGCGCTGGCGGCCCCGGCCAAGGGCGGCGAGCGGGAGCTGGGCCGCGTGGTGGTGGCGCTGGGCTCGCCGACGGAGCAGGGGATCTGGGTCTCGACGGCGCTGGTGACGGAAAAGACGCAAGGCCGGATCGTGACGGCGGCGGGCAAGAGCCTGGGCCTGGAACTGCGACCGGCGACGGGCGGGGCGCATCTGTCGCTGGCGGCGTTTCAGGCGCTGGGACTGTCATTGACGGACTTGCCCGAGGTGACGGTCTACGGGCCTTGATCGCCGAGCGTCGGGCGGGTCTCACAGCGAGCGTCTTGCGACGCGAAGACCTTTTGCCTCGTCGCCGGGGCTGCGCCCTTCTCCTCGGGGGCCCCTCTTCTTGAGCGGGGCAGCTTGCGGGTGAGGGTGGAGCCTCCGGCGGGGATATTTGCCCCAGTATGAAAGGGTTTGCGCGGCGTGGAGGTCGGGTGCCTCTGGCGGGGATATTTGGGCAAAGATGAAAGGCGGGAGGCTCAGGCGGGCTGGGCTTCGAGCAGGGCGGCGATTGTCGTGGTGACGGTCCAGCCCGCGTCGAGGAGCAGGAGGTCGGCGAGGTCGCGGTGTTCGGGGGTCGCGAGGTCGGGGCGCCCGAGGAGGCGGGCGGGGGCAGCGGTGGCCATGTCGAGGGCGGTTTCGGGGCTGGTGCCGACCACGGTAATCAGGCGGTGCAGGCCTTCGGCCATTGTCACATGGGCCCCGGCGAGGGAGCCTTCGGCGTTCACCAGACGCCCGTCCTTCAGCCAGACATCCTTGCCGTAGAGGCGCAGATGATCGGAGCCGCCGACGGTGCTCATCGCGTCGGAGACGAGGAACATGTGGCCGGGGACCGGCCGGGCGCGGATGGCGAGGCCGACCATTTCGTCGGCGACATGGATGCCGTCGCAGATGATCCCGGCGTAAGCCGGGGAGTTGATGCAGGCGCCGGTCACGCCGGGGGCGCGGTTCAGCATCGGCGACATGGCGTTGAAGAGATGGGTGAAGCAGCTGGCGCCCGCGTCGAGGAGGGCGCGGACCTCATCCGCCGTGGCGTCGGAATGGCCGATGGAGACGACCGCGCCGGTGGCCGCGATCCGCGCGACCTGGGCCGGGGTCACGCTTTCCGGTGCCACGGTGATCTTGACGAAGATGCCCTGGTCGCGCAGGCGCCGGACATGGGCGAAGGTCGCTTCTTCGAACGGACGGATCCATTCGGGCGCATGGGTGCCACGCCGGGGGATCGACAGATGCGGGCCTTCGATGTGGAAGCCGAGAAGGCTGCGGTCGGGCTGCGGTTCGCCATGGGCGGCGAGCACGGCATCGACGGCGCGGGCCAGGACCTGCGGTGTGTCGGTGATCACGGTGGGCAGGATGCCGATGGTGCCAAAGCGGCGGTGGGCGGCGGCCATGCGATGCAGGGCCCCGGGCGTCTGGTCGTTGTTCAGGAGCGCATCGCCGCCACCGTTCACTTGGCAATCGAGAAAGCCGGGGGTCAGGGTGCCGGTGACGCGGCGGGTGGGGGCGCCGGGCGGGGGGGCATCGGCGATCCGGAGGCT
>JAGPEG010000037.1:12739-18995 GCA_018057165.1 Tabrizicola sp. | reverse complement strand
CCCCTATCTGATGGGCGACTATCACCTGATGATCCAGCCCGGCGGCGGCGTCGACAACCCGGCCGCCGGCATCGGCGCCGGCCCCTATGAGGTGGTCGTCAACGAGCCCGGAGTGCGCCACACCTTCAAGAAGTTCGCCAACTACTTCGACAGCAGCATCGGCCATGCCGACGAGGTCGAGATCCTGGTGATCAACGACAACACCGCCCGCACCGCGGCGTTGCAGTCGGGCCAGGTCCACATGATCAACCGGGTCGATCCCAAGATCGTCGAACTGCTCAAGGGCGTGCCGGGCGTGTCGATCAAGTCGGTCGCGGGCCGCGGGCACTATGTCTTCATCATGCATGTCGACAAGGCGCCCTTCGACAACAACGACATGCGGATGGCGTTGAAGCACGCGATCAACCGGCAGGAGATGGTCGACAAGATCCTCGGCGGCCTCGGGTCGCGCGGCAACGATTTCCCGATCAACGCGGCCTATCCCCTGTTCGACGACAGCATCGAGCAGCGCGACTATGACGCGGCCAAGGCGGCGGAATACTATGCCAAGACCGGCCACGACGGCAGCCCGATCATCCTGCGCGCGGCTCCGGGCGCCTTCCCCGGCGCGGTCGATGCGGCGAACCTTTTCGCCGCCAGCGCCAAGGCCGCCGGCATCCCGCTGGAAGTGAAGCTGGAACCCGATGACGGCTACTGGTCGAACGTCTGGAACGTCGAACCCTTCTGCGCCAGCTACTGGGGCGGCCGCCCGGTGCAGGACCAGATGTACACCACCGCCTATCTGTCGACTGCCGACTGGAACGACACCAAGTTCAAGAACGCCAAGTTCGACGAACTGCTTCTGGCCGCCCGTGGCGAACTGGACGAGGCCAAGCGCCGCGGCATGTATTCGGAAATGGCCCACATCCTGCGCGACGAAGGCGGCCTGATCCTGCCGATGTTCAACGACTTCGTGTCGGGCGTCAGCGATACCGTTGGCGGCTGGGTCGATGACCCGAACGGAGAGCTGATGAACGGCCGCGCCCAGGTCCGCTGCTGGCTGGCCTGAGGGTAGCCCCGGTGCACCCGCTTCTGAGACTGGTGGTCCAGCGCGTCGCGCTGGGCCTCCTCCTGCTTCTCGCCGTCTCGGCCGTGATCTTCCTCGGCGTCGAGGCGTTGCCGGGCGATACCGCGCAGGCAATCCTGGGCCAGTCGGCCACGCCCGAGGCGCTGGCGAACCTGCGCGAATCGCTGGGCCTGAACCAGCCGCCGCTGACCCGGTATTTCCAGTGGCTGGGGGGCGTCCTGACCGGCGACCTGGGCAAGGCGCTGACCAATGGCGTCGACATCGCCCAGGCCATCGGCCAACGGCTTGGCAACACGCTGTTCCTTGCAGGCTGCGCGGCGGCGATCTCTGTGCCGCTGGCGATCCTCTTGGGCCTGATCGCCGCGCGCCATGCCGGCAAATGGCCCGACAAGCTGATCTCGGGCATCACGCTGACCACGATCAGCCTGCCCGAATTCGTCGCGGCCTATTTCGTCATCTACCTGCTGACCCAGCTGGTCCCCGTCTTCCAGCCCGTCGCCATGGTCTTTCCGGGCATGGGTTTCTGGGAGAAACTGCACGCCGTCGCCCTGCCGGTGATCGTGCTGGTGCTGGTGGTGCTGGCCCACATGATGCGGATGACGCGCGCGGCCATCCTGAACGTCATGCAGTCGGCCTATATCGAAACGGCGGAACTGAAAGGCCTGTCGCCGATGACGGTGATCTGGCGTCACGCCTTCCCCAACGCCATCGCGCCGGTCGTGTCGGTCGTCATGCTGAACCTGGCCTATCTGGTGGTCGGCGTCGTCGTGGTCGAGGTGGTGTTCGGCTACAACGCGCTTGGCCAGTACCTTGTCGACCATGTGACCAAGCGTGACCTGCCGGTGGTGCAGGCCGTTGGCCTGATCTTCGCTGCCGTCTACATCTTTCTCAACATGCTGGCCGACATCATCGGCATCATGGCCAACCCGCGCCTGAGGCACCCGAAATGAGGCTACCGCTCTCGGCCCTCATCGGCCTGACCCTGACCGGCGGTTTCCTGTTCGTCGCGGTCTTCGCCCAGCTGATCGCGCCCTATCCCATCGACAGTTCTGTCGGTGGCGTGTGGGAAGGGCCCTCGGCGCAATACTGGCTTGGCACCGACACCATCGGCCGCGACATCCTTTCGCGGCTGATCTACGGCGCGCAGGTCACCATCTTCGTGGCGTTGGCCTCCTCGATCCTGGCCTTTTCGCTGGGCGCCTTCCTTGGCTTCCTGGCCGCAGTCAAGGGCGGGCTGGTCGACCAGCTTCTGTCCCGCATGGTCGATCTGGTCATGGCCATCCCGTCGCTGATCGTGGCGCTGGTGATGCTGTCGGTGCTGCCCTTGAACCTGACCGTGCTGATCCTGGTCATGGGCATCCTGGATTCGACCCGCGTTTTCCGCCTGTCGCGTGCCGTCGCCGCCGACATCGCCGTCATGGACTATGTCGAGGCCGCCAAGCTGCGGGGCGAGAAAGGGGCCTGGGTTATCTTCCGCGAAATCCTGCCAAACGCCCTGTCGCCGCTGGTCGCCGAATTCGGCCTGCGCTTCATCTTCGCAGTCCTCTTCATCTCCACCCTTTCGTTCCTGGGCCTGGGCGTGCAACCGCCGCTGGCCGACTGGGGCGGCATGGTGAAGGAGAACAAGGACGGGCTGATCTACGGCAAGTCCGCCGCCCTTCTGCCCGCCGCCGCCATCGCCGCGCTGGCGATCAGCGTGAATCTGGTCGCCGACTGGATCCTGACCCGCACCTCCAGCCTGAAAGGGGGCCGCGGTGGCTGACGACCCGCTCCTGAAGATCCGCGGCCTGGTGATCGAGGCGACAAGCTACCCGCCGGGCGAACCGCCAAGGAACGTCACCCTTGTACATGGCGTCGACCTGACGCTGCAACGCGGCCGCGTGCTGGGCCTGATCGGCGAATCCGGTGCCGGCAAATCCACCATCGGCCTCTCCGCCATGTCCTACGGGCGCGGCGGCGTGAGGCTGGCCGGGGGCACCATCCACCTGAGCAAGCGCGAGATCAGGCTGGCCGACCCGCGCGCCCTGCGGTCCTTGCGCGGCAAAGAGGTCACCTACGTCTCGCAATCCGCCGCCGCCAGCTTCAACCCGGCGAAACGGCTGATGGAGCAGGTGATCGAAACCAGCCTCTCGCACGGATTGTGTTCCAAGGCCGAGGCCGAGGCCCGCGCCGTCACCCTGTTCCGCAAGCTGGGCCTGCCGAACCCCGAAAGCTTCGGGCAGCGCTATCCGCATCAGGTCTCGGGCGGGCAGTTGCAGCGCGCCATGACGGCGATGGCGCTTTGCCCGCGCCCCGATCTGGTGATCTTCGACGAACCCACCACCGCGCTGGACGTGACGACCCAGATCGACGTCCTTGCCGCGATCAAGGAGGCGATCCGCGACACCCATGTCGCCGCGCTCTACATCACCCACGACCTGGCCGTGGTGGCCCAGGTGGCCGACGACATCATGGTGCTGCGCCAAGGCCGCATGGTGGAACTGGGTGAGACCGGGCAGATCATCCACAATCCGACGCAGGATTATACCAAGGCGCTCGTCTCGGTGCGGTCGCTGGAACACGCCGAAAAGCCGCCCGCGCCGCCCGTCCTTGCAGTGCAGGGGGTGACGGCCCGCTATCGCGGCACCAACTTCGACGTGCTCAAGAACGTCACCGTCGACCTGCCGCCGGGCCAGACCCTTGCCGTGGTGGGGGAAAGCGGCTCGGGCAAGTCCACGCTCGCGCGCGCCATAACCGGCCTTCTGCCGCCCACCGGGGGGCGGATCACCTTTGCCGGGCGGACGCTGTCGAACGACCTGCGCGGTCGCACGCGCGACGACCTTCGCGAAATCCAGATGATCTACCAGATGGCTGATACCGCGATGAACCCGCGCCAGACCGTCGGCACCATCATCGGCCGCCCGCTGGAATTCTACTTCGGCCTGAAGGGCGCCGAACGCGACGCCCGCGTGCAGGAACTGCTGGACCAGATCGAGATGGGCAAGGGCTTTGCCGAACGCTACCCGGCAGAACTGTCGGGCGGGCAAAAGCAGCGCGTCTGCATCGCCCGCGCGCTGGCTGCCAAGCCCAAGATGATCATCTGCGACGAGGTCACTTCGGCGCTCGACCCCCTTGTCGCCGACGGCATCCTGAAACTCCTTCTGAACCTTCAGGCGCAGGAACACGTCGCCTATCTCTTCATCACCCATGACCTCGCCACCGTCCGCGCCATCGCCGACAAGATCGCCGTCATGTTCAAGGGGCAGGTGGTTCGCTACGGGCAAAAGTCCGACGTGCTGGCGCCGCCCTTCGACGACTACACCGATCTCCTCCTGTCCTCGGTCCCCGAGATGGAGGTGGGCTGGCTGGAACAGGTGATCGCGCATCGCCGCATGGAAAGTGCGGGGAACTGACCGATGGGCGCGACTCCGATTTCTTCAAAGAAATCGGTCCGGAATTTTGGAAAATTCCGGTGCGGCGCCGGGGGGCGGCGTTGGTCTGCCAGCCATGGGTTTGCCATCGCTGAATCGGACGTGGATCACATATGACGAAACTGCTGCTGATCATCCTTGACGGCGTGCCCTGGCGCAACTGGCGCCGGCTGTTCGGCAACCTTGAAGGCTGGGTCGATCAGGGCGAGGCGCAGGTGCGCCGGATGCGTTCGGTCCTGCCCTCGACCTCGGCCTCCTGCTATGCCTCGATCCACACCGGACTGCCGCCGCAAGTGCATGGTATCTGGGACAACGCTGGCATCCATCGTCTTGATTTCCCGGACGTCTTTTCGGAATTGACACGGGCCGGCAAGGTAACCGGAGCGGTCACCCACGCCTACTGGTCCGAGTTCTTCAACCGTGCCCCCTTCGACGTGGTGCGCGACATCGAATATGACGAACCCGGCGGTCCGATCAGCCATGGCCGGTTCCATACCATGCATGGCTATGGTCACGACAACCAGATGACCCCAGCCGACTATGACCTGTTCGGCACGCTGACCCGCCTTTGCGAGGTGAAATCGATCGACTACGGCATCCTGCACACTTGCACGCTGGACAGCATGGGGCACCGCTTCTTTCACGATTGCGTGGCCATGGACCATGCCTGCTATGCCATGGACGGAACCCTGGCGCCCTTCGTCAAGCGTTGGAGGTCAAGCGGTTACGAGGTGATCGTGACAGCCGACCATGGCCAGGACGCCCGCGGCCACCACGGCGGTACCGGCGAAGAGCAAAGGGATTTCGCCCTGTACTATTTCGGGGCGTCGGCCCTTCCCCCGCCGGACGCGGTGCTGGACCAACTGGCGCTGGCCCCGTCCATCCTGACACGGATGGGCGTTCCCGTGCCCGCCACGATGAAGGCGAAGCCCTTCCTGACCGCGTGATGCTCCTCGTTCGACTTCGTCTCCTCGTCGCGAGGAGTGACGAAGTCATCGACGAGCCCTAGCTGGCGTAATCCGGCGCGTCCCTTTCCAACATTGCCTTGATTTCACGCAGGAAATTATCCGCGTAGCCCGGATAGTCCTCCCATTCTAGTGCGGTCTTCTCGGCCACGTCATCCGGCAGCACCCTGAGCGGCCGCCCGGTCTGCAAGGCGCGGACATAGGTCTCGGCCGCGCGCTCGAAGAAATACAGGCGGTTGAATGCCTCGGCCACCGTCCGCCCGACCACCAGCACGCCATGGTTGCCCATGATCATCGTGGTCATCCTGGGATCGGCCAGCAGCGCTGCGCAGCGCGCGCCTTCGTCGCCGAAGGCCATCCCGCCGTAGTGGTCGTCGACCACATGACGCCCGAAGAACATCGCCGAGTTCTGGTCGATCGGCGGCAGGTGGCTGTCCGCCAGCGATGCCAGAACCGTGGCGTGGGCCGAATGCACATGCATCAGCACCCGGGCGTGCGGGCAGGCCCGGTGGATGCTGCCATGCAGCCCCCAGGCTGTCGGGTCCGGCGCATCTGGCCGGTCCATCGTGGCGGGATCCATCGCATCCAGTTCCAGCAGGCTGGAGGCGGTGATCCGTGCGAAGTGCCGCCCGTTCGGATTGATCAGGAACCGTGTCCCCTCGGGGTTCACGGCGCAGGAAAAGTGATTGGAGACAGCCTCGTGCATTCCTTCGCGCACGGTCCAGCGGAAGGCTGCCGCCATGTCGACCCGTTCGGCCCAATGTGTCAGGTTGGCGTGTTTCATCAAGGTTCTCCCAAGGGCCAGCGGCCTTCCG
>JAGPEG010000037.1:0-12639 GCA_018057165.1 Tabrizicola sp. | reverse complement strand
GGAGACAGCCTCGTGCATTCCTTCGCGCACGGTCCAGCGGAAGGCTGCCGCCATGTCGACCCGTTCGGCCCAATGTGTCAGGTTGGCGTGTTTCATCAAGGTTCTCCCAAGGGCCAGCGGCCTTCCGAGAAGGCCGCGATTGTGGATGTGATCAGGGCAAAGCTTTCGGCCGCCCGTGGCACCGTGGCGCGGGCGCGCAGATAGCCATGCACCAGTCCGCGCGCCGTCACCGCCCGCGCCGGTCCGCCGGCGGCACGGATCGCGGCGACATAGGCGGGCGCGTCGTCGTGCAGCGGATCGCATTCCGCCCCGATCGCCAGCGTCATCGGCAGGCGCGAGAAATCCTTGTCCTGCAAAGGGGATACGGTCGGGTCCCCGACCGGAGGCCGGGCTCCGCCGTGGCGGATGCCGGCATAGAAATCCAGGTCGGCGGCGGTCAGCATCGGCGCCTGGGCATGGACCACATGGCTGCCGTGGCTGCGGTCGCCGCCCAGGCCCGGATAGATCAGCACCTGGCCCAGCAGGCGCGGATCGCGCAGTGCATGGGCCGCCGCCGCCGCCAGATTGCCGCCTGCGCTGTCTCCGGCCAGCACCAGGTCGCCGGGAACCGCCCGCACCACGGCGCAGGCGTCATCAAAGGCGGCCGGGTGGAGGTGCTCTGGCGACAGCCGGTAATCGACAGCAATCACGGTCAGGCCCGTGGCTGCGCGGATCTCGGCGCAGACGTCGTCGTGGCTGTGCAGGCCGCCCACGACAAAGCCGCCGCCGTGCAGGTAGATCACGGTCGCGGGGCCTTGGCCCGGATAGACCCGGCAGGGGACGCCGCCGATGGCGCGGTCTTCGGCCGTCACGCCGGGCGGATAGCCGCGAAAGAAGGCGCGGCACATCCCGTCATAGATCCGGCGCTGATCGGCAATGGTCAGTGTGGCCGTGTCGGGCGGGTAGGCGGCCTCGGTCCGGTGGATGAAGTCCCAGGTCGGGGCGTCGATAAGGCTTTGGTAATCGGGGGCGGGCATGATGGTCCTGCGGGGGCCTGTCGCAGCCAGTCTGCGCCAGTTCCCGGCGCGGGGCAACCGGGACGGAAATGTGGCGCAAGTGTCCGAAAATTCCCGGAAATCCCCTTAGTTTTAACCAATCCGGCACGCAGCATGTGTGCATCCCCGGTTCAGAAGGGCCAAGGAGGCAGAGCCATGCACGTCACGCACGATTTCGATCCGGGAACCGCCTTGCCAGTGGGTTGGGGGGTCAGGGTCATGCTGCTCTGCGCCGATGAGACGAATGCGCTGGTCCGGCGCATCGCCGGCCTTGGAGGCGCGGTCGAACTGGAGACCGAAGTCTACTCCGCGCTGTCGGCGATGATCGACGACCCGATGGGCTATGGGCTTTTCGTGATGGATTGCGATGCCTTCGGCGGGCCCGAGGCCGGCAGACGCGCTGCCGCCGCACTGGCCGCGGTCAAGTCGCGCATCCCGGTGATCCTGGTGTCGAACGACCACGCCGCGCAGGTCTTTCCGCAAGAGCGCGAGGCCCCGGTCTGCCTGCGCGCGCCGATTTCGGCGGTCAGTCTGCGGGTCGGTTTCGAACACGCGCTGCGCGACCGGCTGATGTGGCGCGCGGCCTGAAGCCGCGAACCGGAAGCTGCGGACCGGAAGCTGCGGACCGGAAGCTGCGGGCCGGAATGGAAAAGGGCGGGCTGCGTTGGCCCGCCCTTTCCGATTCTGTCGGTCGGCTTACGCCAGCGACAGGTTCGTAGCCGACTCGCGGCCGTCGCGGCCCGACTCGATGTCGAAGGTGACCGGCTGGCCGTCCTTCAGGCTGGTCAGCCCGGCGCGCTGCAGCGCGGTGATGTGAACGAACACGTCCTTCTTGCCGCCTTCCGGGGCGATGAAGCCGTAGCCCTTGGTCTCGTTGAACCACTTCACGGTGCCCTTGGCCATCGTGATGTCTCCTGTCAGTTCGCCGCCCGCGGAAGTGCGGCGGCCCGGCGCAGTCAGCTGTAGTCGAGGCTGTGCCGATGGTCGGAGACAGATCGAGAAGATAACGTCGCAGCCGCTATATGCCCCGTTTTGGCCCGGAAATCAAGGTCAGGCGCGGACGGGGGCGCGGCTGGGGATCAGCGACCAGATCAGGCCAAGGACCGTGGCGGCCAGGCCGGTGGCGGTCCAGAGGAGGAGGGCGGTCAGGATACCGCCGCCGAGGGCGAGCGAGACGAGGGCCACGACAAGGCCAAGGACTCCGGCGAAGAGGGTAAGGATGGCGGCCATTCTGGTGCTCCCTGCGTGGGGACATCAGGGGGGCGGAATGGGGCGGAAATGCGGCGGGATCGCGGAAAGGTTGTGGGTTGCCTGCGCGGGTGGTTGTTCAGGGGCCGCGTCCTGACGGCCCCGCCAAGGAGGGTTCGCGGGCCAAGTCCCCAATCGCGTGACGCGCCCACGGTCCGATCACTGCGGCTGCGCCAGTATCCCGGCCGGGATGCCGCCAGGTTCGCAGCGCATGACCGGCACCGCCGCTGGAAGCCGGCAAGGTACGGACTGAAGGCACGGCCCGGGGAAGGGGCGTCTCGGTCGACCTCTTGTCGGCGGGGTGCGCCCTTGGACGCACCCTCCGGGAAACGGTGACGGCTACCGGGTGAACTTCTTGTACTTCACCCGCTTCGGCTCGATCGAATCCGGGCCGAGGCGGCGGACCTTGTCTTCTTCGTAGGCCTCGAAGTTGCCCTCGAACCATTCGACATGGGCGTCGCCTTCAAACGCCAGGATATGGGTGCAGAGCCGGTCCAGGAAAAAGCGGTCGTGGCTGATGATCACGGCGCAGCCGGCGAAATCCTCAAGCGCCGCTTCCAGCGCCTGCAAGGTTTCCACGTCGAGGTCGTTGGTCGGTTCGTCCAGCAGCAGCACGTTGCCGCCACGGCGCAGAAGTTTCGCCATGTGAACGCGGTTGCGTTCGCCGCCGGACAGCAGGCCCACCTTCTTCTGCTGGTCGCCGCCCTTGAAGTTGAACGCCCCGCAATAGGCACGGGAGTTCATCGTGGCATCGCCGATGTCAAGGATTTCAAGGCCTTCGGAGATTTCCTCCCACACGGTCTTGCCCGCATCCAGCGCGTCGCGGGACTGGTCGACATAGGCCAGCTTCACCGTGTCGCCGATGGTGATGGTGCCCGCATCCGGGGTCTCTTGCCCGGTCAGCATGCGGAAGAGCGTGGACTTGCCGGCGCCGTTCGGACCAATCACGCCGACGATGCCGCCGGGGGGCAGCGAAAAGGTCAGGTTCTCGATCAGCTGCTTGTCGCCGTAGTGCTTGGACAGGCCCTCGATCTCGATCACCTTGCCGCCCAGGCGCGGGCCGTTCGGAATGATGATCTGCGCGGTCAGGATCTTTTCGCGTTCCGACTGGCTGGCCTTTTCCTCGTAGGCGGCGATGCGGGCCTTGGACTTGGCCTGACGGGCCTTAGCCCCGGCTCGGATCCATTCCAGTTCGCGTTCCAGGGATTTCTGGGTGGCCTTGTCCTCGCGCGCTTCCTGCGCCAGGCGCTTGGCCTTCTGTTCCAGCCAGCGGGAATAGTTGCCCTCATACGGGATGCCGCGGCCGCGGTCGAGTTCCAGGATCCAGCCGGTGATGTCATCCAGGAAATAGCGGTCGTGGGTGACGATCAGGATGGTGCCCTTGTATTCGATCAGGTGTTTTTGCAGCCAGGCGATGGTTTCGGCATCCAGGTGGTTGGTCGGTTCGTCCAGCAGCAGCATGTCGGGCGCTTCGAGCAAGAGCTTGCACAGCGCCACGCGGCGGCGTTCGCCGCCCGAGAGGGTTTCGACATCGGCGTCATCGGGCGGGCAGCGCAGGGCCTCCATCGCGATGTCGACCTGGCTGTCGAGGTCCCAAAGGTTCTCGGCGTCGATCTCGTCCTGCAGGCGGGCCATTTCCTCGGCGGTCTCGTCCGAGTAGTTCATCGCCAGTTCGTTGTAGCGGTCAAGCTTGGCCTGCTTGGCGCGCACGCCTTCCATCACGTTGCCGCGCACGTTCAGCTGCGGGTCAAGGGCCGGTTCCTGCGGCAGGTAGCCCACGGTCGCGCCCTTGGCGGCCCAGGCCTCGCCGGAGAAATCCTTGTCGATCCCGGCCATCACCCGCATCAGCGAGGATTTCCCCGAACCGTTCACGCCGACGACGCCGATCTTCACGCCGGGCAGGAAGTTCAGGTGGATGTTTTCGAACACCTTCTTGCCGCCCGGATAGGCTTTGGACACGCCATCCATGTGGTAGACGTATTGATAGCTGGCCATTTAGATGCTCCTTATCCCGCGGACGGGCGACAGATAGCGGCAAAGGCCGCCAAGGGCAACGAAGGGAACGGACGTGCGGGCGGGTTTTCCGAAGGCGCGGGCGGGGATGGTGATCGGCCTTCTGGGCGGAAGCTTCGATCCGGCGCATGAGGGCCATGTGCGGATCACCCGCGAGGCGCTGAAGCGCATCGGGCTGGACCGGGTGTGGTGGCTGGTCAGCCCCGGCAACCCCCTGAAGGCCCGCCAGCCGGCGCCGATGGCGCTGCGGATCGCCCATGCGCGGGCGGTGATGCAGGACCCGCGGGTGGTGGTGACGGATCTTGAGGCGCGGCTGGACACCCGGTTCACCGCCGACACGATCGCGCGGCTGCAGGCGATCTATCCGGGTGTCACCTTCGTCTGGCTGATGGGGGCGGACAATCTGGCGCAATTCCACCGTTGGGACCGCTGGCGGCAGATCATGGCGATGGTGCCGGTGGGTGTGCTGGCGCGGCCGGGGGCGGGCCTGCGCGCGCGGCTGTCGGTGGCGGCGCAGGTGTTCCGCGGCAACCGGGTGCGGCGGGGCGAGAACCTTGGCCGGCGGGGCACGCCGGCCTGGGTCTTTGTCAACGTGCCGATGACGGATGCCTCGTCCTCCGAGATCCGGGCGCGAGGCGGCTGGATCCGGGGTCAAGAAGCCGTGACTGGCGGGGCGGTGGCGGTTTCCGCTATCAGCGGGCAGGGTGCAAAGGGCGGAGGGACAGAGTGATCGACCGGAGGCTGTTTCTGGCGGGCCTGATGGCGGGGGCGGCACTGCCCGCCTGGGCCGAAGTGATCGACCGCTCGCCGCGGCCGGTGCCACGGGGCGGGGCGCCGAAGGTCGCCGGGGGCACGGGGGCCGAGGCGCTGATCGAGGCGGCCAAGCTGGGCGGCACGGTGGCCTATGTGCTGGCCGATGCCGCCACCGGCGCCGTGCTGGAAAGCCGCGAGGCCACGACGCGGCTGCCCCCAGCGTCGGTCGCCAAGGCGATCACGGCACTGTTTGCACTGGAAAAGCTGGGCGCCGAGCACCGCTTTGCGACCCGGGTGTTGGCGACGGGGCCGGTGCAGGGGGGGATCGTTCAGGGCGACCTGGTGCTGGCGGGGGGTGGCGATCCGACCTTGCAGACCGACCAGCTGGGCGATCTGGTGGCGCGGCTGGCGGGCAGGGGCATCAAGGGCGCGACGGGGCGCTTCCTGGTCTGGGACGGTGCCCTGCCGCGGCTGGACCGGATCACCGGCGACCAGCCCGACCATGTGGGCTATGATCCGGCCCTTTCCGGCCTGAACCTGAACTTCAACCGCGTCTATTTCGAGTGGAAGAAGGCGGGCGGCGACTGGCAGGTCTCGCTGGATGCGCGCGGCGAACGCTTCGTGCCCGAAGTGAGGGGCATCACCGGGCGGGTTGTCGGCCGGGAAAGCCCGCTCTTCACCTATGACCAGTCGCCAGGGCGCGAGGACTGGACAGTGGCCTCGGCCGCGCTTGGCAAGGGTGGCAGCCGATGGCTGCCGGTGCGTCAGCCGGGCGCCTACACGGCCGAGGTCTTCCGCACGCTGGCCCGCGCGCAGGGGATCGACCTGCCGGAGGGCGAGATGGTCTCTGGCCTGCCCGCCGGAACCGAGATCGCGCGGGCCGACAGCGAGGCGCTGACCGAGGTGCTGCGCGAAATGCTGAAGTTTTCCACCAACATCACCGCGGAATGCTGCGGGCTGGCGTCGAGCGGGGCGGGAAACCTGGCGCAGTCGGGGGGGGCGATGACCGATTGGGCGCGGGGGCGGCTGGGGATCGGGTCGGAGTTCTTCGACCACTCGGGCCTGGGCGCGAGGTCGCGGATCACGGCGGCCGACATGGTCAAGGCGCTGCTGGTGGCCCACCGCGAGGGGCTGGGGCTGAAACCGATCCTGCGCGACGTGGGGATGAAGGACGACAAGGGCCGCGTGATCGAGGGGCACCCGGTGAAGGTGCTGGCGAAATCGGGGACGCTGAACTTCGTGTCGGGGCTGGCGGGGCACATCGTGCCGCCCTCGGGGAGGGAACTGGTCTTCGCGATCTTCTCGGGCGACCCGGAGCGGCGGGATGCGGTGCCGGTGGCCCTGCGGGAGGGGCCGGAGGGAGCCGAGGGCTGGACCAAGCGGGCGCGGCGGCTGCAGGGTCAGCTGATCAGCCGCTGGGCGGGGGGCCATGGGTGAGGGTGGGGGCGGACGCAAGGGACTCCGCCGTGGGTGCCCACGCGTGGGCAGAATTTCAAGGGTTTGATTTTGTTGGGGGATTTCTGTGGGCGTTAGGAGTTTGTTAAGAGGTTGGGTGAACTTGGGGCAGTCCTGTCCACACAATGATGTCGCATGGCGCTACATCTTGGTGCTTGTCCTACATGGCGATAGATTCGCTAGGCCGGCCACAAGATGTTGACATTGCAGGGGGTGCGGTTTATCAAATTTCAGTAAAGTTATCCGCGATCAGAACACCGAGGCTTGGTTATGCGCTCATCCTTTGGCCGGTTCGCCCAAGAAGTTAGGGTTAGGAAAGGCATCAGCCAGTCCACTTTCTCGGACCTTATCGGCGAGTCTTTGTCTCGCGTCAGTCAGCTTGAGCATCAGCGGACGAGCATCAATGACGTAGTGATCGGAAAGTACATAAAAGCATTGGACCTTGATGGTGAGGACGCCTGCAAGCTCCGCAGATTTGCAGAGTTCTCCAATAGCCGATTGTCGGCTCGAAACAAGAACCTGAAGCACGATTCAATTCATGCGCTATTAGCTCAGTTTGGGGAGAAGCTTTCAGACCGAACGATCGAAGGAATTCGTAGGCTTATTGTTCAAGACTTGGAGCCTGAAATTGCACTTGAGGTTGCTTCCTTAGAGTTTTCGAGCAATCGTTCTGTGAGCAAGAGGGGTGCAGCCAAAGGCCCCAGAGTTTCGGCAAAGTCGCCGATCTTGACTCTTGGTCGATTTGTCGAGCTATGCCTGCTCGCGGAGCAACATCGACTGCGCTTTACAGATACAGATGTTCGAAAGATGAGCGTCGAGAGACTTTTGGCGTTCGCATCTGCAAGCGATGAGCGATTTGATTTTGATGTTCTTGAGTGCCTGCCTCCGTACGCGCAGGGCGCTTTTGCTTGCATCGTTGGCACTGCGAGCGGTCATATTGTACTGTTGGAGGAGGAAGGCTACAAAATGGCTGTCCGTGGCAGCAGTTTCCGGCGTCATGTAATTTGCCATGAGTATGGTCACCATGTACTTCATGGAAATCTGCTGAGTTCGTCCTCTGAGGTCTACCTGCCACCACAGGAGTGGTCTCGGATAAAGGAAGATTCCGAGGAAGCTACAGGAAATATTTGTCAGATAGTCGATACTCCAGAAGAAATTGACGCAGAGTGCTTTGCAACGATGATGCTGGTTCCTTGGACCGAGTTTTTAAAAGGAACAGAGCCAAAGTATCTTGCGAAGGATTTTGGAGAACAGTTGAGCGAAGTTGAGAGATATGCCCGGTATTTCAAGAACCCCGCAGTGGTCAACAGCTTTCGCCAGGTGCTGTGGGAACGGGGTGAAAAGAGCCATCCGATCTTCATGAGGTCATAGGTCAGCGATGCCTTCTATCTTGGCCCGGAATCAAGGGCGAAGCCCGCCGGGCCGCGCCCTCCCTCCCCCCCGGGAGGGCGCTTTTGCAGCGGTGGTCGGCAGAACTGCGGGGGGAGGGGTTGAGGGATAAAGTGCTTCGTTCGACCGTTGCGGCGCCCGCCCGAGGGAGGGCGCAGCCCTATCGTGGTGCGGGGGGATCGAGGGTGTGGTGCGCCATAAATGCGCGCCCTCTACGGGGATGACACGGGCGTCGGGCTGAGGCCCGATCTACGGCAGCGGGGTGGGGGTCACACCCCCATATGCCTTACCCTAGCCCCCCACTCGATGGCGGCGGCGTGCAACCGGTCGATCTTCAGCTCTTCGCGGACCTCCTCGAGCATTCTCAGTTCGACCTGGGAGTGCCTTCCGTCCGCCGTGACCACGTCGCAGGCCAGCGCGTAGGCGGTTTCGAAGAGACGCTCGGGGAGGGCCTCGCGGATCAGGCCGAAGAGGGCGTCGAGGCCGTCTTCCTCTTCGAAGAGGTCGAAGACGGTGCGCGAGATGCGGCGGATGCGGTCGGCATCGTAGGCGGCGAAGATCGGCATGTGGTTGACCATGCGGGTGATCGCCATCAGCTCGGCGGTGCGCATGTTCTCGTCCGAGGCCGAACAGGCGACCATGACGGCCACCAGGGCGTCTTGCGGGGACATGGGAGAGGTCTGGGACATGGGGCCTCGGCTGTTTGCAGGTGCGGCAGAGATTATTGACGCCTTGGCCGGGCGGCAATAGAGGACGATGGCCTGCGGCATGGGGCCTCGGGCGTTTCGGGAGACATGGGATGAGCGCGTTGCGCGATGCGGCGATGAAGTCGAAGGCCTGGCCGTTCGAAGAGGCCCGCGCGGTCCTGAAACGCTATGAGGCGGCGCCGCCGAAAAAGGGCCATGTGCTGTTCGAGACGGGGTATGGGCCGTCGGGGCTGCCGCATATCGGGACGTTCGGCGAAGTGGCGCGGACGACGATGATCCGGCGGGCGTTCGAGATCATCAGCGACATCCCGACGCGGCTGATCTGTTTTTCCGACGACGTGGACGGGATGCGGAAGGTGCCCGAGAACGTGCCGCAGCAGGAGATGTTGCGGGGCCACATGCAGAAGCCGCTGACCTCGGTCCCCGATCCTTATGGGGAGTATGAGAGCTTTGGCCACCACAACAACGCGATGCTGCGGCGGTTCCTGGACACGTTCGGGTTCGAATATGAGTTCATCAGCGCGACCGAGTTCTACAAGAGCGGGCGGTTCGACGACACGCTGCGGCTGGCGGCCGAGCGGTATGATGCGATCATGGAGATCATGCTGGCGTCGTTGCGCGAAGAGCGGCAGCAGACTTATTCCTGCTTCCTGCCGATCCACCCGGAAACGGGGCGGGTGCTGTATGTGCCGATGAAGGAGGTGAACGCCAAGGATGGCACGATCACCTTCGACGACGAGTCGGGGCGCGAGTGGACGCTGCCGGTGACGGGCGGCCATGTGAAGTTGCAGTGGAAGCCGGATTTCGGTGCCCGTTGGGCGGCGCTGGACGTGGACTTCGAGATGTACGGGAAGGACCATAGCACCAACACACCGATCTATGACGGGATCTGCGAGGTGCTGGGAGGGCGCAAGCCGAACCACTTCACCTATGAGCTGTTCCTGGATTTCGAGGGCCAGAAGATCTCGAAGTCGAAAGGGAATGGCCTGACGATCGACGAGTGGCTGACCTATGCGGCCACCGAAAGCCTGTCGTACTTCATGTACCAGAAGCCCAAGACGGCCAAGCGGCTGTGGTGGGATGTGATCCCGCGGGCGGTGGATGAATACCACCAGCAGCTGAAGGCCTTTCCTGCGCAAGACGTCGAGGCGCAGGTCAACAACCCGGTCTGGCACATCCATGCGGGCAAGCCGCCGGTGTCGAACATGGTGGTCAGCTTTGGCATGTTGCTGAACCTGGCGAGCGTGGCGGGCGCCAAGGATGCGAAGGGGCTGTGGGGCTTCATCCGCCGCTATGCGCCCGAGGCCAGTCCCGAGACGCACCCCGACCTGAATGCGGCTGCGGGCTTTGCGGTGCGCTACTTTGCCGACAAGATCGCGCCGACGCGCAAGTTCCGCCTGCCCTCGGACGTCGAGCGGGCGGCGATGGAGGATCTGGTGGCGCGGCTGAAGGCCTGGGACGGGCCGATGGACGACGAGGCTTTGCAGTCGATGGTCTTTGCGGTGGGCAAGGACCACGGGTTCGAACCGCTGCGCGACTGGTTCAAGGCGCTTTACGAGGTGCTTCTGGGGGCCAGCGACGGGCCGCGTTTCGGCGGGTTCATCGCGCTTTACGGGGTGGCCGAGACGGTCGCGCTGATGGAGCGGGCGCTGCGGGGCGATCTGGTGGCCTGACGGCCGCATCTTTTCCCGGGCCGGTGGGCAGGGAGAAGCATCGGTGCGCTGGCGCGCACACCGTGCCTCTTGCCTTGGAGCGCGATGGGTGCGCCGCCGCTTCGGGTGCGGGGCGGCGCAACCCTTGGGCGTTGACGGCCGGCCCTGTCGCGCTACGCTTTTCCCGGGGACCGATACCGGGAAAAGGAGTGCCGCGATGCGCCTTCTGATGGCCTGCCTGACCGCCCTGAGCCTGATGCTGCCCGCCCCCACGCCGGCGGGGGCCCAGGAAGAACCGATCCAGGGAACCATCCAGAGCCAGATCGACGCCTTTCTGGCCGATGACTTTGACACAGCCTTTACCTTTGCCAGCCCGACCATCAAGTCGATGTTCGGTACGGCCGAGAACTTTGGCGCCATGGTCCGCAACGGCTATCCCATGGTGCACCGCCCGAAGGACGTGCGGATGGGGGAGTTGCGAAACGACGAGGGGCTGCTGTGGCAGCGTGTCTTCGTGACCGATGCGCAGGGCCGTGGCCATGTGCTGGACTATCAGATGATCCAGACGGCAGAGGGCTGGAAGATCAACGGTGTCTACCTGCTGCGGGCCGACGACGTGGGCGTCTGATCCGACCCGCCAGGCTTGCCCCTGAAGGCCCGATCCCCCCGAGCGCCGCCCCCCCGCCCACCCTGGCGTCCGGAGGGATCGGGCGCGACCTGTCGTTGCATCGTGCAGGCAGGGCGCGCGCGCTGGCCTGAGAGGCCGTTAACCCTTCGTTGATACTTCCCTTGCCCCAAGGCGCGACTGCCGTGCGGCGCTAGCCCAGGGCGGGCGCCCGCCTGAGATGTTCCGGAACGAGGCAAGGGATACTGACATGAACAAGGCGATTACCGAAGGGCTGGTCCTGATGCCGCCGCCGTTTTCGGCCGGTCTGAACCTGTGGTCCAGCGGCAACGGCAGGCCGGGCGATGCATCCTATCTGGGTGCGCCCAATGCGGCCTTCGTGTCGAACGACCAGGACTTCGGCGGCTGCCTGGAGTTGCAGAAATCCGCGACCACGCAAAAGCTGCGGTCCTTTGCGCAGACGCCGCTGCGCCCCGACATGTACCTGCGGATCACCGCGAAGGTGAAGGCGGTGTCGGGCAACCTGCCGTCGGTCCGCATCGCGGCCTGGGTGGGCGACGTGTCGGAGAACAACGTCTCGGGCGTGGTGCAGGCGGGGCCCGAAGTGGCGCTGACGCAGTACGGCCAGATCGTCACGGTCGAAGCCATCGTCGGGGCGGGCAACCGCACCGGGGTGACGATGGCCTGGGGCACGGCGGGCGTCTTTGCCCATGTCGGCCTGGACCTGACCGGATCGACCGGCGGCGTGGTGCGGATCGAGGACCTGGTGGTCGAGGACGTGACCTCGGTCTTCCTGCGCGACATGATGGACATGGTGGATGTGCGCGACTATGGCGCCATCGGCAACGGCGTGGCCAATGACGTGGCGGCCTTCCAGGCGGCGGATGCGGCGGCGGCGGGGCGGACGATCCTCGTGTCGACCGGCACCTACAGCCTGCCGGGCAACCTGACGATCAACTCTCCGATCCGGTTCCAGGGCACGGTCACGCAACCGGCGGCGAACCGGCTGATCCTGACGCGGAACTTCGACCTGGAAACCTACAGCCGGGCCTTCGGCGGCGATGTGGCGGGGTTCACCAAGGCCCTGCAGGCGTTGTTCTACTTCAGCGACCATGTCACCTTCGACATGTCGGGCCGCCGGGTCGACCTGACCGATCCGATCGACGTGGCGGCAGTCAGCGGGTTGACCAGTTTCTCCAACCGCCGGGTGCTGCGCAACGGCTCGCTGAACGCCGTCACCTCGACCGCCTGGACGAACGAGATCGTGACCTCGGTCGCGACCTATTCGCCGTCAAGCTCGACCACGCTGACGGGGGTGGCGAACGTGGCCAACGTGCCGATCGGGGCGTTGGTGCAGGCCACCGGCGTCGGCCGCGAGGTCTATGTCAAGGCGACGAACGTGGGCGCGGGCACGGTGACGCTGTCGCAGCCCTTGTACGGGGCGGCGGGGACGCGGACATATACCTTCACCCGCTTCCAGTACATGCTGGATTTCAGCGGCTTTTCCCTGCTGTCGCGGTTCGAGATCCAGGAGGTGGAGTTCAACTGCCTGGGCCTGAACTCGGCCGTGATGATGCCGCTGGCGGGGTCCGTCAACCGGTTCGACAGCTGCACCTTCAACCGCCCGAAGGATCGTGGCATCACCTCGGCGGGGTCGGGCTGCCAGGGGATGTTCATCGACTACTGCCAGTTCCTGTCGAACGAACAGGCGCTGGACGCGCAGGACCGCACCACCATCGCGCTGAACGTGCAGTCGAACGACG
>JAGPEG010000187.1 GCA_018057165.1 Tabrizicola sp. | reverse complement strand
TCGCCTCAATTCGATTATCCAGCCGCCGCGCAGGCGGCCGATGGCCTGTCCGGCCCGTTCGAGATCGCGGTGGCCCAGGTTTCCACCCGATTTGGATCGGGGCCATTCCGAAGTGTCGCCGTCGGCGCTTGAGGGTCATGGGACGCCTGCAACCGAACGGAGCGGCTGCCTTCGAGCGAACCCGCAATCAACTTCGGGCTTGCGGCGCGCGTCCGGGCTGCCTGACCTCATTGCGCATTGTCGGCGGCACCGACTTGCAACATACTGCGATAAGGCAACATTGGCCCGAAACGGCCGGACCGTATGGTTCGGCGCAGCGCAGGACAAGCGACGATGGCGGATGCAAGACAGAAGATGGCCTCGGTCGACCCGGTCTGGACGCGCGTCTGCGAAGAGGCCGAAGAGGCCGTGCGCGCCGAGCCGCTTCTGGGAGCCCTGATCCACTCGGGTCTTCTGCATCACCCCAGCATGGAGCGCGCCCTTGCCTACCGCTTTTCGCTGAAACTGGCCTCGGGCGAGATGAGCGAACAGATCCTGCGCGAGATCGCCGACGAGGCCTATAGCCAGGACCCCGGCCTTGGCATCGCGGCCCGGGCCGACCTGATGGCGGTTTACGAACGTGACCCGGCTTGCCATCGCTTCATCCAGCCGATCCTGTTCTTCAAGGGCTACCAGGCCGTGCAGGCCTACCGCGTCGGCCATTGGCTTTGGCGCATGGGCCGGCGCGACATGGCCTATTTCGTGCAAATGCGGGTCAGCGAGGTTTTTGGTGTCGACATCCATCCTGCCGCCCGCGTCGGCAAGGGCATCATGATCGACCATGCGCATTCCATCGTCATCGGCGAAACCGCGGTGGTCGGCGACAACGTGTCGATGCTGCACTCGGTCACGCTGGGCGGCACCGGCAAGGAAGACGGCGATCGCCACCCCAAGATCGAGGACGGGGTGTTGATCGGGGCAGGGGCCAAGGTGCTGGGCAACATCCGGGTCGGTCATTGCTCGCGCATCGCCGCGGGTTCGGTCGTTCTGCAGGATGTACCTTGCAATACCACGGTCGCGGGCGTTCCCGCCCGGGTTGTCGGCAAGGCAGGTTGCGACCAGCCTGCCCTGACGATGGACCAGATTCTCAAGCCGGAATGACATGGACGGGCTGAAGGCCGCCTTCCGGACAGCTGCCGCCCATGCCACCGGCAAGGCCATCACGCTGTTTGCCCGGTTCGTCACCGCCCCCCGCGCGCTTTGGCAGGGGGCCGAGCCCACTCCGGGCGCGCGCGTCTACTTTGCCAACCATACGTCGAACGGCGATTTCGTTCTGGTCTGGACGGTCCTGCCTCCTATCCTCCGCCGTCGCACCCGGCCGGTCGCCGCGCTGGACTACTGGCTGACCTCTCCCCTCAGGGCTTTTGTCGGCCGCGATGTCTTCAACGCCGTCCTGATCGACCGCCGCCCCGAGGCGCGGACAGATGACCCGGTCGCGCAGATGACTGCAGCGCTGGACGAAGGCTCCTCGCTCATCCTCTTTCCCGAAGGCCGCAGGAACACGGATGACAGCCCGCTCTTGCCGTTCAAGTCAGGCCTCTTTCACCTGGCAAGGAGCCGGCCGCAGATCGACCTGGTTCCGGTCTGGATCTCGAACCTCAACCACGTCATGCCCCGCGGCAAGGTCATTCCGGTGCCGCTTATCTGCACGCTGTCCTTCGGCTCCCCGCTTCGCCTTTCGGCCGACGAGACGAAGGAGGCCTTCCTGGCCCGCGCCTCTGCCGCCCTGCTGGCGCTTTCCTCCCGGCAGGAGACGCCATGACCTCGCCCCATCTGCTCTGGCTGCTTTCGGGCGTCGCCGCGATCCTGATCCTTGCCACCGTGATCGGCCAGACCCTGCGGCTGCGGCTGGCACCCGACGGGTCGAACGCGGTGATCGAGAACCTGAATGCCCGGATCGCCGCCTGGTGGGGCATGGTGGTGCTGCTGTCGATCGCCTTCCTCGCCGGGCGGGCGGGTGTCGTCCTGCTGTTCGCGCTGCTTTCCTTTGCCGCGCTGCGCGAGTTTCTTAGCCTCACCGCCAAACACGCCACCGATCACTGGGCGCTGGCCGCCGGTTTCTTCGTGATCCTGCCGCTGCAATACTGGCTGGTCTGGATCGACTGGTATGGCTTCTATTCGATCTTCGTGCCGGTCTATGCCTTCCTGCTGCTGCCGGTGATCTCGGCCCTCAGTGGCCAGACCCGCCATTTCCTGGTCCGCGTCGCCGAGACCCAGTGGGCGCTGATGATCTGCATCTTCTGCATCAGCCATGTCCCGGCGCTCTTGTCGTTGCAAATCCCCGGGTTCGAGGGCCGCAATGTCCTCCTGATCGCCTGGCTGATCTTCGTCGTGCAGCTGTCTGACGTGTTGCAATACGTCTGGGGCAAGCTGATCGGGCGCCACAAGATTGCGCCCAGCCTGTCTCCGTCCAAGACCTGGGAGGGGTTTCTGGGCGGCACCCTCTCGGCCAGCCTGATCGGCGCCTCGCTCTGGTGGATGACGCCGTTTGCCCTGACCGAGGCCGCCGGGATGTGCCTGGTCATCACGCTGATGGGCTTCTTCGGCGGCCTGGTGATGTCGGCGATCAAGCGCGACAAGGGGGTCAAGGACTGGGGCCACCTGATCGCCGGGCACGGCGGGTTCATCGACCGGCTCGACAGCGTGATCTTCGCCGCGCCGATCTTCTTCCATCTGACCCGCTACTGGTATTCCGTCACATGACCGATGCAAACCGCCGCCCACTGACCTCGCGCGATACCCGCTGGGCCAAGGCGCTGGCGGCCCGGCTGGTGGCCGGCCGCGTCACGCCGAACCAGATTTCCCAAGCCTCCGTCGGCTTCGCGGTTCTTGGCTTCCTGTTCTTCTGGGCGGTGTCCGCATCGACCGGGTTCCTGCAAGCGCTCTGCCTGATCCTGGCCGCCGCCACAGTGCAATTGCGGCTCCTGTGCAACCTTCTCGACGGCATGGTCGCGATCGAAGGCGGCAAGTCCGCCGCGACCGGCCCATTCTGGAACGAGGCGCCGGACCGCGCCGCCGACGCGCTTTTCCTTGCCGGCGCGGGGCTTGCCGCCCAGAATCCCGCGCTTGGCCTCGCCGCCGCCGCCCTGGCCATGGCTACCGCCTATGTCCGCGAACTGGGCAGGGCCGAGGGCTTTGCGCCCGATTTCTCCGGCCCGATGGCCAAACCGCACCGGATGGCGGCCCTGACGTTCGGGTGCCTCGTCGCCGTCGCTTACGCACCCGCCTGGACGCTGCAGGCCACTCTCTGGATCATCGCATTCGGCACGGCCGCCACGATCCTGCGCCGATCCCTTCGGCTGCTCTCCAACCTCGACGCGCGATAGGAAGTGCAGGGCCGAAGCCCTGCTTTCATCTGTCCATAAATATCCCGGGGGGTGCGGGGGGCTGGCCCCCCGCCCTTGCCGGTTCAGGCCAGCATCGCGATCGGGTTTTCCAGGCACTCGATCACCACCTTCAGGAAGGCAGCCCCCAGCGCGCCGTCAATGACCCGGTGATCGACCGACAGCGTCATCGACATCACCGTCGCCACACCGACCGACCCATCCGCCAGAACCACCGGCTTCTTGATCCCCGCGCCCACTGCCAGGATGGCACCATGCGGCGGGTTGATGACGGCGTCGAAATTCTCGATCCCCATCATGCCAAGGTTGGAAATCGCGAACGATCCGCCCTGATACTCATGCGGCGCCAGCTTCTTGGTCTTGGCCCGGTTCGCCAGATCCTTCATCTCGGCTGACAGCGCGCTCAGCGTCTTGGTGTCGGCATCGCGCAGGACGGGGGTGAAAAGCCCGCCTTCCACCGCCACCGCCACCGCCACGTCCGAAGGCTTCAGCTTCAGGATCCGGTCGCCCGCCCAGACGGCATTGGCATCCGGCACCGCCTGCAGCGCAATCGCGCAGGCCTTGATGATGAAGTCGTTGACCGACAGCTTCACGCCGCGGCTTTCCAGCCCTTTGTTCAGTTGCTCGCGGAACGCCATCAGCGCATCCAGCCGCACCTCACGCCGCAGGTAGAAATGCGGGATGGTCTGCTTGGCCTCGGTCAGCCGGGCGGCGATGGTGCGGCGCATGCCGTCCAGCGCCACTTCGGTGAACTCGCGGTCGGCGTACATCTTCAGCACCGTCTCCGCCGCCATGCCAGCCGGCATCGCCGCCTTGGCCGGGGCAGGGGCCGCCGCCGCGGCCGGGGCAGGGGCCGCAGCCGGTGCCGGAGCAGCCTTCGCCCCCTCGACATCCGCGCGCACGATCCGCCCACGCGGGCCGCTTCCCTTGACGCCCGTCAGGTCCAGCCCCTTCTCCTTGGCGATCCGCCGCGCCAGCGGCGAGGCAAAGACCCGCGCGCCGCCGGATACCGGGGCAGGGGCCGCAGGGGCAGGGGCCGCGGCCGCAGCGACCGGGGCCGCCGCCGCGGGGACAGGCGCCGCCGAAGAGGGAGCGGCCGCGACCGATGAGGCATCCTCGCCGTCCTCGACCAGCACCGCGATAGGCGTGTTCACCTTCACGCCCGCCGTCCCTTCGGCCACCAGGATCTTGCCGACGATCCCTTCATCGACCGCCTCGAACTCCATCGTCGCCTTGTCGGTCTCGATCTCGGCGATGATCTGGCCCGATTTGACCACATCGCCTTCCTTGACCAGCCATTTCGCCAGCGTGCCCTCTTCCATCGTAGGCGACAGGGCCGGCATCAGGATCTGAACAGCCATGACCTCACCTCACCGGTAGCAGACGGATTTCACCGCCGAGACCACCTCGGCCGGCGTGATCAATGCGAACTTTTCCAGGTTCGCCGCATAGGGCATCGGCACGTCCTTGCCGGTGCAGGTAACCACCGGCGCGTCCAGATAGTCGAAGGCCCGCTGCATGATGGTCGATGCCAGATGGTCGCCGATCGAGCCAACCGGGAAGCCCTCTTCCACAGTCACGCAACGGTTGGTCTTCATCACCGAGGCCAGCACCGTATCATAATCGATCGGCCGCAGGGTGCGCAGGTTGATAACCTCGGCACTGATCCCTTCGCCCGCCAGCGTTTCCGCTGCGGCCAGGGCATGCGAAACCCCGATTCCGAAGGAGACGATCGTCACGTCCGAACCGCCCCGCATCACGCTCGCCTTGCCGAAGGGAATGGTGAAATCCCCCTCTGCCGGCACCTCGAAGGACCGCCCGTACATGATCTCGTTTTCCAGGAAGACCACCGGGTTCGGGTCACGGATCGCCGATTTCAGCAAGCCCTTCGCGTCCGCCGCCGAATAGGGCATGCAGACCTTCAGCCCCGGAATGGCAGCATACCAGGCCGCATAGTCCTGGGAATGCTGCGCGCCCACCCGTGCCGCCGCCCCGTTGGGACCGCGGAACACCATCGGGCTGCCCATCTGGCCGCCCGACATGTACAAGGTCTTCGCGGCCGAGTTCAGGATGTGGTCGATCGCCTGCATGGCGAAGTTGAAGGTCATGA
>JAGPEG010000186.1 GCA_018057165.1 Tabrizicola sp. | reverse complement strand
CTGGACTACGACAAGTTGACGATGAAGATCGAAACCGATGGCAGCCTGACCCCGGATGACGCCGTGGCCTATGCCGCGCGCATCCTGCAAGACCAGCTGTCGATCTTCGTCAACTTCGAAGAGCCCGAATCGGCCAAGGTCGGCGAGATCGACTCCGGGCTGGAATTCAACCCGCTGCTCTTGAAGAAAGTCGACGAGCTGGAGCTTTCGGTCCGGTCCGCCAACTGCCTGAAGAACGACAACATCGTCTATATCGGCGACCTGATCCAGAAGACCGAGGCGGAAATGCTCCGCACCCCGAACTTCGGCCGCAAGTCGCTGAACGAGATCAAGGAAGTGCTTTCGGGCATGGGTCTGCATCTTGGCATGGACGTCGAAAGCTGGCCGCCGGAGAATATCGAAGACCTGGCCAAGCGGTTCGAGGACCAGTTCTAGGCGCGCGAAATCACGCACCCTGCATTGCGCCAGGGTGCGTGTTCACACGCACCATCGTCTGAATGCCCGGACAGCCGGGGAAAGCATGGGTTGATAAAACCCCAAGGTGAGCGGGACCAATCGTAGGCCCTGCCGGACAAAGCAAAACACGCGGATAGGAGATTCCAATGCGTCACTCTAGCGGCTACCGGAAGCTGAACCGGACCCACGAACACCGCAAGGCGATGTTCGCCAACATGTGCGGCTCGCTGATCGAGCACGAGCAGATCAAGACCACCCTGCCCAAGGCCAAGGAACTGCGCCCGATCATCGAAAAGCTGATCACGCTGGCCAAGCGCGGTGATCTGCACGCCCGCCGCCAGGCGGCCTCGCAGCTGAAGCAGGACCAGTATGTCGAGCGTCTGTTCGCCATCCTCGGCCCCCGCTACAAGGACCGCCAGGGCGGCTATGTCCGCGTCATGAAGGCGGGTTTCCGCTTCGGCGACATGGCTCCGATGGCGATCATCGAATTCGTCGACCGCGACACCTCGGCCAAGGGCGCCGGAGATCGCGCGCGCCTGGAATCGGCCGAAGCCTGAGACCCGATAGCCGCATCCGACCGCAAGGCCCGCTGAAAGGCGGGCCTTCCTTTTTGAAAAGGTTGAATTCTTAACCAGTTTCGGCCATGCAAGACCTATCTTGAAAAGATTACCGCAAGGGCCAAGATCAATTTTCAGTAGAATCAAGGTGCGAGTAGGGAAGTGATCGAGAATGTCCGAACGGAAGGCAATTACCGTGTTGCTTGAACAGCTCGATCGGCTGGCCCCCATGGGCTACACCGTCGGGTTGCATATTCGTTTTGCGACCCCGCTCATCTACAAAAGCTCGTATCCGACCTCCTGGGTCGATCATTACAACAGCCATTCCTACTATCTTCGCGACCCGCTGGTGTTCTGGGGGGTCGGTGTCGAGGGAACGACGCGGTGGAGCGCGATCCCTTTGCCTGACCCGTTCGGTGTCATGAAGAAGGCCGCAAGCCACGGGCTCAAGTTCGGCGCCGTGTCTTCCTACGGGCCGATCACATCGCGGTCGATCGTCGGCATCGGCCGCGAGGACCGGGAATTCTCCGACGAGGAGATGGGTCAACTCAAGGAAGTGACTATCCAGCTGCACATAGAGGCAAAGCCACCTTCGGACCTGACGAAAGCGCAGATCGAAGCGTTGCAATGCCTCGCCAACGGGGACAGGCATGCTGCGGCAGCGGAAAAACTTGGCATCACGGAAAGCGCCTTCAAGGCGCGTGTCCAGTCGGCGCGAATCCGGCTGGAGGCGCGGACTGCCTCGGAAGCGATCCGGAAGGCCCGGGAATATCGGCTGCTTTGATTCAGGCCGTCCCCTTCGAAGGTTTTGACGACCAGAAGAAGGAGAGTGAAGAATGGAAGCTACCACGTTGTCGTATGACAACCTCCACAACCATGGCGAGCTGTTCGCGAACATGTTCCGGGCCCGGCACCGGACATTCATCCAGAACGCGAAGTGGGATCTTCCGGAAGCCAACGGGATGGAGTTCGACCAGTACGACACTCCCGCCAGCCGCTGGGTCTGCGTCCACCGCGACGGTGAGGTGATGGCCGGGGTGCGCCTCACCCCGACGACCCACCGCTGCGGCATCTACACCTACATGATCCGCGATGCCCAGCGGGGCCTGCTGGAAACCATTCCGCGCGATCTGCTGAATTTCGAGGCGCCTATCGACCCTAACATCTGGGAATCCAGCCGTGTCTTCGTGGCGAACGAAGTTCCGGCCGCCGAGCGTCTGCGGGTGCAGATGCAGCTCATTCACGAGATGGTGGTTTCGGCGCGCAACCTGGGCGCCACGACGCTGCTGGGCATCATCCCCGAGCATTCGCCGCGCCTGGCCCGTCGCGTCGGCCTTGATTGCGTTCCCTCGGGCCCGGTGATGGATACCGGCGGCAGCAACTCGGTCTGCGTCACCATCAGCATGGCGACGAAGCTGCATTGACCGGGTCCATGCGCCACCAGGTCTTGCCACGAACGTGGCGAAATGGGATTGGAAACCCGTTGCCGACACCCTAGAGTTGTGGGGAGTGTGGTCCATGTTGAGTGATGATGAGTATCCGTTCACGTATCGACGTCGAGTTGAAGAACCTGGCACGGATCGCCACCGCTGGCTATTTCATCGGCCTGCACATCCGCTTCACATCTCCGATTTTCACGTTCCAGACCTATGATCAGCGCTGGATCGATCACTACACCGAAAACGGCTTTGTCCTGCGCGATCCGATGACGGCCTGGGGTTTCTCCCGGACCGGCTGGATCCGGTGGAGCGATCCTGCACTTCTGGACCCGTTCGGCCTTTTCAAGGAAGCCGCGAAATATGGATTGGCCTATGGCGCGACCGTCGCCTGTGGTCCGATCAAATCGCGCACGATTGCCAGTTTCGCCCGGTCCGACCGGGAGCTTCGGGACGAGGAAGTCGCCAAGATCGAGCGCACGGTTGCGCGGCTGCATGATCTGAGCGAACCACCCGACGCCTTGACCGAGGCCCAGATCGAGGCCTTGAGATGCATTGCAGGAGGCGACAGGTTTGCCGCTGCGGCGGAAAAGCTGGGCATTTCGGAAAGCGCGCTGAAGGCGCGGATCACCACGGCCCGCAACCGCCTGATGGCGCGGACCACCGCCGAGGCGATCCAGCGCGCCAAGGACAACCGTCTGATCTGACGCCGCCTCCTGCAAGGGACGACCCAACGCAACCTGCAGGAGGACCCTATGCAGACCACCACGCTTTCCTTTGCCAACATGCACAACCATGGCGAGCTTTTCGCCAACATGTTGCGCGCCAGGCGCGAGCTGTTCATCGTTCACAACAAATGGAACCTGCCCGAGGCCCTGGGCATGGAATACGATCAATATGACACTCCGGCGAGCCGCTGGGTGGTGGTGCATGACGAGACCGGCAAGGTGCTGGCCGGCAACCGCCTGACCCCCACCACGCATGGCTGCGGCATCTACAGCTACATGATCCGCGATGCGCAGCGGGGGCTACTGGAGACGATCCCGGCCAATCTTCTGCATGATCCCGCGCCGAGCGCGGGGCATATCTGGGAAAGCTCGCGGCTGTTCGTCAGCCACGATGTTCCGGCGGCGATCCGGCGCCGGGTTCACACGCAACTGATCATGCAACTGGGCGATACGGTCCGCAGTCTTGGGGCCACGCATTGCCTGACGCTTCTGTCGGCGACCTGGCCCCGCTGGGCCGACCGGGTGGGGGTGAAGATGCGCGAGATGGGGCCGGTCCTGCTGATCGACGGGATCGAGAACCAGGTGGTCGAGATGGATTTCTCGGGCACGAAGCACTGACCGGCTGGTCCGGGGCGGGGAATTCCTGAAGGCGCGCTTCCGGCTTTAGTCCGGCGGCGCGCGCGGGTAAGGTGTGGGCATGGCCGATCTCTTCGACATGCCCAGCCAGCCCGACAATGGCCCCCGCCCGCTGGCTGACCGGCTGCGACCGAAGTCGCTGTCCGAGGTGATCGGGCAGGAGAAGATCCTGTCGCGCGACGGCCCCCTTGGCGCGATGCTGGCGGCGGGATCGTTGTCGTCGCTTGTCCTCTGGGGCCCGCCGGGGGTGGGCAAGACCACCATCGCGCGCCTTCTGGCCGATGAGACCGACCTGCATTTCGTCCAGATCTCTGCGATCTTCACCGGGGTGCCGGAGTTGCGGAAGGTCTTCGAAGCCGCGAAACTGCGGCGGACGAACGGCAAGGGGACGCTGCTGTTCGTCGACGAGATCCACCGTTTCAACAAGGCGCAGCAGGACGGGTTCCTGCCGCATATGGAGGACGGGACCATCCTTTTGGTCGGGGCGACGACGGAGAACCCGAGCTTCGAGTTGAACGCCGCGCTGCTTTCCCGGGCGCAAGTTCTTGTGTTGGAACGGCTTTCTTTGTCCGACCTGGAGCGTCTGGCGCAGCGGGCCGAGCAGGAGCTGGGCCGGGCGCTGCCGCTGAAGGGCGAGGCGCGCGAGGCGATGCTGGAGATGGCCGATGGCGACGGTCGGGCACTTCTGAACCTGATCGAGCAGGTTGCGGCCTGGAAGGTCGAGGGCACGCTGACCCGCGACCAGCTTGCGCAGCGGCTGATGCGGCGGGCGGCGAAATACGACAAGTCGGGGGATGAGCATTACAACCTGATCTCGGCGCTGCACAAATCCGTCCGGGGGTCGGACCCGGATGCCGCGCTTTACTGGTTCGCCCGGATGCTGGAAGGCGGCGAGGACCCGCGCTTTCTGGCGCGGCGGATCACCCGGATGGCGGTGGAGGACATCGGGCTGGCGGACCCGCAGGCCGAGGCAATTTGTCTCGACGGATGGCAGACTTACGAGCGGTTGGGTTCACCGGAAGGCGAGTTGGCGCTGGCGCAGGCGGTGGTCTACCTGGCGCTCGCGCCGAAGTCGAACGCGGTCTACACCGCCTACAAGGCGGCGCGGGTCGCGGCGCGGGAGACCGGCAGCCTGATGCCGCCGAAGCATATCCTGAACGCGCCGACGCGGATGATGAAAGAACAGGGCTATGGCAGCGGCTATGCCTATGACCATGACGCCGAGGACGGGTTTTCCGGGCAGAACTACTTCCCCGAAGGCATGAAGCGGCCCGTCTGGTACCTGCCCCCCGAGCGCGGCTTCGAGCGCGAGCTGAAGAAGCGGGTCGAGTATTTCGCCAAGCTGCGGGCGAAACGTCACGATGGCTGATCCCGGTTAACAAAGGGTGAAGCGGATTCAGGCAACGGGGCACGCAACACCCCGGAACGAGGCGATGAAACCCCTTGAAACACTGGGTTAACCCGTGTCCTTTTCGAACATTCGGATCGTATGCAAAGCGTATGATCTTGGTATGGGAACCATACATACGCGCGTAGGGCCGGGAAGCCGTTAACCAGGCGTCGCGAATCGGATCAAAGACCGCCAGCGGAACGGGCCGGGCGCACCCGCACATTGACAAAACGCGCGACCCGCCGCAAAGGACGGACATGTTCCAGTCCATCCTTCAAGTTGCCCTTGGCGGGGC
>JAGPEG010000036.1 GCA_018057165.1 Tabrizicola sp. | reverse complement strand
GGATCACGCGACCCGTCGCGAGGCTTTGATAGGAGGGGATGGTCAGGGCTGCCGGAATCGCCCGCGGTTCACCACCCGAGACGCCAAGAAAGCCGGTCGTATCGAACTCCCACCCGAAGAGGCGGGTCACGCCATGCAAGCTGTCGCCGTCCTGCGTCGCGCCGATTTCCAGAATGGCATTGTCGTATTGGAACCCGGCTTCCTTGCCGATGTGCAGGCTGGGATGGGCGTTGAAGATCTGCAACCCGGTGAGCATCAGGAAGAACAGCGACACCGCCCAGATCCAATGCGTGAGGCGGGTTGTCAGAGCTTGCCGGTAGACGAGAGGGCCTTGGGGCATGGTGTTCCTCCGCTTCGATGCCGAAGGAACGGGGGCGGGGCGGGAAAGTTTCAGCCCGCCGATGCGGATCGCCGCTGATTGCATTTCGCGGCCCCCCGGCTTATTTCGGTGGCTGACCAAAGGGGCAGCAGGCACCGCATGAACTGGATCACCAACTACGTCCGTCCGAAGATCAACTCGCTTTTCTCGCGCCGGGAAGTGCCCGAGAACCTTTGGACGAAGTGCCCGGAATGCGGGACGATGCTGTTCCACCGGGAACTGGCGGCGAACCTGAATGTCTGCACCACCTGCGAACATCACATGGCGATCAGCCCGCGTGAACGGTTCGAGGCGCTGTTCGACGGCGGCATCTTCACCGAGATGAAGGTGCCGGATGCCGTGGTCGACCCGCTGCATTTCCGCGACCAGAAGAAATACACCGACCGGATCAAGGCGGCTCAGAAAGCCAGCGGCGAGAAGGATGCGATGCTGGTCGCCGAGGGCGAGATCAACCGCACCCCCATCGTCGCCGCCGCGCAGGATTTCGCCTTCATGGCCGGGTCGATGGGCATGTATGTCGGCAATGCGATCATCGCGGCGGCCGAACGCGCGGTAAAGCTGAAGCGCCCGCTGGTCCTCTTCAGTGCCTCCGGCGGGGCACGGATGCAGGAGGGGATGCTGTCGCTGATGCAGATGCCGCGGACGACCGTGGCGGTGCAGATGCTGAAAGAGGCCGGCCTGCCCTATATCGTCGTCCTGACCCATCCGACGACGGGCGGCGTCACCGCCAGCTACGCCATGCTGGGCGACGTGCAGATCGCCGAACCCAACGCCCAGATCGGCTTTGCCGGTGCGCGGGTGATCGAGCAGACGATCCGCGAGAAGCTGCCGGAAGGCTTCCAGCGCGCGGAATACCTCTTGGACCACGGGATGCTGGACCGGGTGATCCACCGCAAGGCGATGAAGGACGAGCTGGTGACGCTGGTTCGCATGCTGACCGGCCAGCCGCCCGCGATCAAGGGCGACCTGCCCGCGCCGGTGGAAGCCCCCGTCGCAACCAAGGCAGAAGCGGGCGGCTGAACCATGACACAAGGATCCGACGTCGTCCTGGAGCGGATGATGACGCTGCATCCCAAGGTCATCGATCTGACCTTGGCGCGGGTGGAACGGCTGTTGGCAGCCCTGGGGCATCCGGAACGGGCGATCCCGCCGGTGATCCACCTTGCCGGAACGAACGGCAAGGGATCGACCCAGGCGATGATCCGGGCGGGGCTGGAGGCGGGCGGGGACCGCGTCCATGCCTATACCTCGCCGCATCTGGCGCGGTTCCATGAACGCATCCGTCTGGCGGGAGAACTGATCAGCGAACCCGCGCTGACCGCGCTTCTGGATGAATGCGTCCGGGTGAACGGGCCGGACGAGATCACCTTCTTCGAGATCACCACCTGCGCGGCCTTCCTGGCCTTTGCGCGGACGAAGGCGGACTGGACGCTGCTGGAAGTGGGCCTGGGCGGCCGTCTTGATGCGACGAACGTGGTGGAAAAGCCCCGGCTGACGATCATCACCCCGGTGTCGATCGACCACCAGCAATACCTGGGCGAGACGCTGACCGAGATCGCGGGGGAAAAGGCCGGGATCATCAAGCGCGGGGTGCCGGTGATCGTCGGGCCGCAGTTTGAAGAAGGGCTTGCGGTGATCGAGGCTAAGGCCGCGCGGCTGGGCGCTCCGGTCCTGGCCTTCGGGCAGCACTGGAATGCGTTCGAAGATCGGGGGCGGCTGGTCTATCAGGACGAGAACGGGCTTCTCGATCTGCCCTTGCCATGCCTTCCTGGGGCGCATCAGATTCAGAACGCCGGGGCGGCGATTGCCGCGCTGCGGGCTTTGGGCCGCGATGAGACAGCGTGCGAGGCGGCGGTGACGCGCGCCGTCTGGCCCGCCCGGATGCAGCGGCTGCGGCAGGGGCCGCTGGTCGATGCCGCGCCGAAGGTGGAGCTGTGGCTGGACGGCGGCCACAACCCGGCGGGGGGCGAGGCGGTGGCGGCAACGCTGGCGCGGATGCCGAAACGCGAGACGCATCTCATCTGCGGGATGCTGAACACCAAGGATGTGACCGGCTACATGGTCCCCCTTGCCCCGCAGGTGACACGGCTGCATGCGGTGCCGATCCCCGGCGAGAAGAACACCCTGCCCGCCGAGGCCACCCGCGATGCGGCACGAACGGCAGGGATCGAGGCGGTGACGGCGGGCTCGGTCGCCGAGGCGCTGGCCGGAATCGCCGCGACCACCCCCGACGCGCGGGTGCTGATCTGCGGTTCGCTGTATCTGGCGGGAACGGTGCTGCGCGAGAACGGGTAGGTGCCATTCAACTGCCGCATTTTGCAGGATGATCTCTCGAGATGTTTCGTAACCGGGTTGTAGGTCATCATGCTTGAACGGTCGCTTGATCTAAGTCCTGGACTGCCCCATGTCGCTCTGTTGGTCGACGGCGAGAATATGGGTTCACGGTGGGCTGCGGCGCTATTGCGGCAAGCAGCAGCCTATGGCGCGCCGACGGTGCGCCGGGCCTACGGGAAGCAGGAGCATATTGCCGATTGGGTCGAGCATGGCTTCCGGCTTCAGACCACCCGACCCGGCAAAAACTCTGCCGATCTCTTGTTGACCGTCGAGGCAATGAGCTTGGCGCTGCGCGAAGCTTTTCATACGATATTGGTAGCTTCCTCGGATCGTGACTTCAGCTATCTCGCCGAACACCTGCGGGAACTGGGGCACAACATTGTAGGCGTCGGCGAGAAGAAGGCTCCTTCAGGTTTTCGAGCCAGTTGCAGCGAATTCATCGAGTTGATCGAAGCATCGCCCTGCTGCAGCGACAGGTCGGGCCCGACAGAAGGTAAACTGCCGCAAACCAAGATTATTCCGCTCATTCGGGCAATTCTGCCGCGCTCCAGTCTCAAGGACGGGTGGGCTTATGCGGACTGGGTTGAAAAGACGCTGAAAGCTGCCGATCCGGCATTTTCGTCAGAGACCTACGGGCAAGCAACACTTGGGCAACTGATCAAGGCGGTAAACTTCTTCGAAGTCGATACGGCCGCAAACGAAAAACTGCGCCTTCGAGAACGCAGTCACAAATCAGAGACTGGTCAAGTTGCCACCCCATAGCGCGCGAGGAACATGTCCACCGCCCCATGCACGCTGCGATGGGCAAGCTCGGGCGTGACCGTCTCGGTCAGGCCGAAGATCAGCTTTTCGTGGATGGTTGTCTTGCACAGCTGGGCGAACTGGTCTGCCGCAAGGTCGAGATCGTCGATCTTCAACTGGCCGCAGGCGACATAGCTGCGCAGGTGATGCACCAGCCGTTCGTGAATCAGCCCCGGCCCGAAATCGTGGAACTGGCGGCCAAGGCCCGGAAAACGCTCGCCCTCGCCCACCACGATGCGGAACATGCGCTGGCCGAAATCCGAGAGCTGGAAGGCCACGATCCGCTCGGCGGCGATGGTCAGCGCAGCCCGCACCGGAAGTTCGCCTTCCACCATCGCTTCGGCCTCTTCGGTCTGGCGATGGCATTCACAGCGCGCGACTTCCAGGAACAGAAGCTGCTTGTCGGGGAAATAGGCATAGATCGTCGCCTTCGAGACCCCCGCCTCGCGCGCGATGTCATCGACCGAGGCGCGTTCGAACCCGTCCCGCATGAAGATCGTGCGGGCGCCTTCCAGCACCTGATCGAACTTCCGGCCGCGCCGGACCCCGTGATCGGCAATGACGTTCATCGGCTCCCCCGGAAGGGACCATAGACCATCGCGATCCGGCGCGGCAAGCGAGGCGGTCACTTCGCCAGTTGGCAGGGGGCAAGGGGGGCGTCGCAGCCCTTGGTCGAGGTCGTCACCGTATCGGTCGGGAAGGTCAGCGTCGGCAACAGCGTTCCCAGCGAATCCGCCGCAACCGGGGCGGCAAGGGCAAGAGCAGCGGCCAGGGCAAAAGCGATGCGGGTCATTTTGATCTCCATTTTGAACTATGCGGTTCAGAATCGTATCTAGACTTGTCAGTTCACTTGTTCAAGAAAAAACTGAACCCGAGAGTTCAGATTTTGCCATTGCCTCTATCGCCCTTGCAGATACATTAGAACGATTCCAAACTAAGGTGCATTCCCGTGCTTTCTGCCCTGACGTTCCGCCGCCGCTTCAGCGACCTTTCCGAGCAGGAGGTGCTGGCGCTGGCGATTTCGTCCGAAGAGGACGACGCCCGCATCTACCGCAGCTTCGCCGAACGCTTGCGGGCGGATTTCCCGGCCTCGGCCTCGGTGTTCGACGGCATGGCGGCAGAAGAGGACGGCCACCGCCAAAGGCTGATCGACCTGCACCGGGCCCGCTTCGGCGAGGTGATCCCGCTGATCCGCCGCGAACATGTCGCGGGGTTCTATGCCCGCCGCCCGGTCTGGCTGTCGCACTCCTTGTCGCTGGAGACGATGCGGGGCGAGGCGGCGGCGATGGAGAAGACGGCGCATGACTTCTATCTGCGCGCGGCGGCGCGAACCCAGGATGCCGCGACACGCAAGCTTCTGGGCGACCTTGCCGCGGCCGAGGCCGGTCACGAACGTCATGCACAACAGCTGGAGGAAACCCATCTTTCCCCGGATGCCCGCGACGCTGAAGACCAGACCGCGAAGCGCCAGTTCATCCTGACCTGGGTGCAGCCGGGGCTGGCGGGGCTGATGGATGGCTCGGTGTCCACGCTTGCCCCGATCTTCGCCACCGCCTTTGCCACGCAGGACACCTGGACGACCTTCCTCGTCGGTTCTGCCGCCTCGGTCGGTGCGGGCATCTCGATGGGCTTCACCGAGGCCGCGCATGACGACGGCGTGCTGTCGGGACGCGGCTCGCCCCTGAAACGCGGCCTTGCCTCGGGCGTGATGACCGCCGTGGGCGGCCTTGGCCATGCGCTGCCCTATCTGATCCCCGATTTCTGGACCGCGACGACCATCGCGATGATCGTGGTCTTCATCGAATTGTGGGCGATCGCCTGGATCCAGAACCGCTTCATGGAGACACCGTTCCTGCGCGCGGCCTTGCAGGTTGTTCTCGGGGGTGCTTTGGTCTTTGCCGCCGGGGCATTGATCGGGGGGGGATGATGTATCGCAAGGGTGAAGTCAGCTATCAGGCGCTGCCGCTGCCGGACCGGGTGCAACTGGACGAGGCTGGGGGGCAGGCCAGGGTGGTGGATTTCCTTGCCTTCCTGCGCAAGCGGCATTCGGTGCGGGATTATTCCACGAAGCCTGTGCCCGAATCGGTGATCGAGGCCTGCATCGCGGCGGCGGGGACGGCGCCGTCCGGGGCGAACCATCAGCCCTGGCATTTCGTGGTGATCTCCGACCCGGCGATGAAGGCCCGCATCCGCGAAGGCGCCGAAGAGGAAGAGCGCACGTTCTATGCCGGCGGGGCGGGCGACGAATGGCTTGCCGCGCTGGAACCCATCGGGACCGGCATGTCGAAGCCGCACCTGACCGATGCGCCCTGGCTGATCGTGGTCTTCGCGCAGCGTTACGGCCTGACCGAGGATGGCGCGCGCTACAAGAACTATTACGTCCCGGAAAGCGTGGGCATCGCGACCGGCTTCCTGATCGCCGCCATCCACCATGCGGGCCTGGTCTGCCTGGAACACACGCCGAACCCGATGAAATTCCTTGGCCCGCTGTGCGGTCGGCCCGAGCATGAGAAGCCGGTGATGATCCTGCCGGTCGGATATCCGGCCGAAGGGGCCACGGTTCCGGCAGTGGCCAAGCGCAAGAAGCCGCTGGACCAGATCATGAGCGTCTTCCGCAAGTGACGCGCGCGCCTCGACGGGCGCGCGTTTTCAAGCCTGACCCGACAGGCCCCGGTCCCGTCTAGCCCAGCGCCGCAAATCGCCGGGGTGCCACCGGCGCGGGGGCGCCTCCGGCAGCGGCGAGCGCCGTTTCCAGCTTGGACGCCTCTGTCGCAACGCTGTCGACCGGGAGGGGGGCCGACCCGGCTGCCGCCGGAGCCTCCTGCTCGGATGCCGACGGATCCTCGGGTCCGGGCAGGGGCAAGAGGGTCGGCTCGGACACCACCATCGTCAACCCGCGCGGCCGGGTCACGGCCAGGGATTGCCGGGGCGGCCGGTTCTGCTTCGGGCGGACCGAGGCATCGTTGACCTTGATCACGGTGAAGCTGATGTTGTCCTGGTCGGGATCGCCCAGTTTGGCCAGTTCTTCCAGCAGACGTTCGGCAATCTCGGTCGAGCGGGTCTTGCGGTACTTCGCCAGCACTTTCTCGATCTGGGCGTTGCTCAGGAACTGCAACCCGTCAGACGAGCAGATCACGATGTCACCCGCCTTCAGCTCATAGGGTTGCGCCGGGCAGTCGATCTTGGCGATCTTCGACCCCATCAGCACCGACACCAGGCAATTCCGGTCGGGGTGGTTCACCGCCGCCTCGGCATCCAGAAGACCGGCCTGGACCATGAAGTCGATCTGCGGCGCCATCGAATGATCTTCGTTCAGCTGGCTGAGCTTGCCGTTGCGGTACAGAAACAGCGGCGAATCGCCGACCGAAATCCACCACAGCCGGTTCTCCACCAGGGCAGGCACCACCAGGGTCGCCCCCATCCCGTCGGTCTCCGGGTGGCTGTCCGTATGCTGGCGCAGGGTCTCGTTCGCCAGATTTGCTACGCCAAGCAGGATTTCCGGCGCCCGCGTCTCGAACGCCTCGACATCGGCGAAATGGAACTTCAGCTCGGAATAGACCTCGGTCAGGACCACCTTCGAGGCGACATCCCCCGCCGCGTGCCCGCCCATTCCGTCGGCCAGGACGACGAAGCCAGCCTCGGCCCCGACAGGAAAATCGGCTGTGATCGCGTCTTCCTGATAGTCACGCGCGCCCTGGCTGATGCCGGAGGCGACGTCGTAGCGGGGTTCACGCGATCGCCATATCATGCCCGTCTCCTTCCGCTTCAAAGCTGGACCAGTTGAACGCGGGTGTGCACAGGGCTTTCAGGACCAGCGTCGTCTCGCCGATCTGGATTTCATCACCATCCCCGGCGGATTCGGTGGACAGGAGCGGCTTGCCGTTCAGCCGCACCAGGTTCGACTTGCCGCCGTGACCGATGTGGAATTCATGCGTGGCCGCGTCATAGGCGATGGCGGCATGGTTCTGGCGCGAGATCGCCATGTCACCAAAATCGAGCGCGACGGTCTGGTCGACCCCGCGCCCGATCTGCGACACGCCTTGCGACAGCGCGAAGGACGCCCCCTTGCCCGGTCCGTCCTTCACCACCAGCCAGCCGGCGGGGAACATCACATAGCCCTTGCCGGGCGCGGCGGGAACCGTCGGGATCGGCGAGCCATCCAGCCCCTCGAACAGCGGAACCACGGCGGTCGGCTGCGCCTCGAAGCCCAGCACCCGGGTCTTGGTGCGGGTCGGGCGGCGTGGCGCCGCCTCGGACACAGCGGGGGCAGGCGCGGGCTTCGGGGCCTCGTCCTCGATGTCCCAGATGCTTACTGCCGCCGGGGCGATGCCTTCCGGCAGCGGCGCCTTTGCCTTGACCACCCGATGCGGCCGCGCGATCGGCGCGTCATGCACCACTTCGGTCTCGGGTTCAGGCGCCGGGGCCGGGGCAGCGGCGGCCAGAGCCTCGCGCAGGCGCTTCACTTCCAGTTCCGCAAGGGCGGCCATCACGGGGTCTGGCCCGGCATCGACCGTCCCGGCGGGATGGCCCGGCTCGTCGGGCTCGCCAAAGATAGAGCGAAGGAACTTCAAGACTTTCTCTCCCCGTCCTCGTGTTTCGGCGAATGCAGGCCTAGCCAGTCATCCCAAGCCGAAATTCCGCAATCATTGTACTTGCACCGCGACGAATACCAAAACTGTAAGTTGTTACGCCTTTCGCGAACTCTCGCGTCAGGATGTCCCGCAGGCTGGTTGCGGTTCCCAGCACCTCACCCGTGGGGGTGTAGACCACAAGCACATCGCCCACGGCCAGCGAGGCCGCTGCGTCTTGCGGCACTTCGGACACGACCGTCTGGGTTCCGGTCGCGGTCTCGGCCATTTCAAAGGTCAGCCCGCCAGGGAGACGCAGGATGTTCGTCATCAGCATGGGCGCGGGCGCCGCTGCGGCGGGTGCGGACATCGCCGCCGGGGCGGCACCTTCGGCACCCTTGGGCTGAAGCAGCCCCGGCAGGGACAGAAGGCCGACCAGTAGCAGCACCGCCGCCGCCGAGGAGACCAGAAGGTCACGCGGCCCACGGATCGCCGGGGCCGGTTGTGCGCCCGGTTCGCCTGCGGTGGCCGCCGCAACGGGCACCGGCCGGACCGCAGCGGGCGCAACCGGGGCCGCCGCATCGGGCTGCGAAGGCGCGCGGGCAATCACCGGCTGCGGCTCGGACGCGCCGTCCAGCATTGCGCGCCATTCGGCGACCGATTGCAGCCGGTCGCGCGGGAAGATTTCCATCGCCTTGTCGATGGCTTGCAGGAATTCGCGCGGATAGGCGCGGAACCGGCCGGCCAGCGGGCGCAGCGGATCGCCCTCGCGCCCGGCGATGCAGGACAGCCGTTCCTGCGAAGTTTTCGGCGTCTCGCCCGAGATCAGGTGGTAGAAGCTGGCGGCCAGCGCATACAGATCGCTGCACGGGGCCTGCTTGCTGCCGTGAACGTAGAACTCTTGCGGCGAATAGCCGTCCTTGACCACGCGCAGCCCGGAAACGGCCCGGCTCTTGCGCGTCACTTCCTTCCGCGAGGCGCCGAAGTCGATCAGGATCGGCTGGCCGGTCGCCTTGTCCAGCAGGATGTTGTCCGGTGAAATGTCGCGGTGCAACAGGCCCTGTTCATGCACATGGTTCAGCGCATCCAGCATCGTGGTCAGATGGGCGACGATCTCTTTCGGGGTCAGCGGGCGGGCGCTGCCTTCCACCGTTTGCAAAAGGTCGGGACCGTCGATGCAGTCCATCGCCATATAGGCGGTTTCGTTGTCCTCGAAGACGTGGTGGACCTTGACGATGTTCGGATGGTCAAGCTTCGACAGCGTCACCGCTTCCTGCATGAAGCTGCGGACAGCGGACTGGAAGCCGTCCTGCTGCTGGCGCGACCGCGCGCCGACCGTGGTGCCGACCCTGCGGCAGAAGGTCGACGGAAAGCATTCCTTGATCACGATACGACGATCCAGCGAATCGCGCGCGAGATAGACAATGCCGAAGCCGCCGCTGTTCAGGAAGGATTCGATGGTGAACTGTCCGAACAGCAAGCGGGAACCGGGCGGGAGCTCGTCACTGGTCCCGAGGTCGAGATTTTCTATCTTGCGCGCGACAGCCGTCATCATGATACCCATTCCACCGCTTCTGCATGCCCCCATCAGAAGCGCGGTATCCATCGTTTAACCAATGAGTTGGGCCAAAACGTGAAGCTATTTCGTTCCTTTTTTGCCACAATCCTGCAACCAGCGCGTGCGGCCGCTGCGCTTCACCGCAGGAAAAATCGCTTCATTTCTGTCTCAGGTTGCGCATTTTCACCGGCACAGCACTGAATCGGTCGTGTTTTGGCGCAACAATGCGCATCCACGGCTTTGCCAAGCTTTTGCCACAACCTTTGGACGACTGGCGCAGCCGCAATCCGCCTGAACCCCAGGCGAGGCTTGCTCTGGCCGCCCGATTCCCCGGTCCTGGCCTTGCCCTTTGCGGACTTGCATGACACGACGGGCACATGCTGGCGATCTTCGTGAAAACCCTTCCGTTCTTCGCCCTGATCGGCGTCGGTTATGTCGCTGGCCGCACACGGTTCTTTTCCGTCGAGGCGACCGCCTACCTTACCCGCTTCGTCTTCTACTTCGCGCTCTCGGCCATGCTTTTCGGTTTTGCGGCAAACCTGGATGTCGCGGCGATCTTCGACTGGCCCTTCGTCTTCGCCTACACGCTGGGAACCGGACTGGTCTGGTTCCTGGTCGCGATGGTCGCGCTGGCGCGCGGGACCAGCCGGGAAGACGCGGTGTTCGAGGCGCATACCGGCGTCATTGGCAACGTGGGGTTCCTGGGAATCCCGATGCTGGCGCTGCTGCTGGGTCCGCAGTCAGTAGGGCCGGTGCTGCTGGTGCTTGCGGTCGACCTGATCGTGTTTTCCTCGTTCCTCACCATGGCGATCACCGGGCTTCGTGCAGGCCGGGTCAGCGCGCAGACCTTCGGCATCCTCGCCGTGGGGCTGGCGAAGAACCCGATGATCGTCTCTGTCGTCCTGGGGATCGCCTGGGGCGCAACCGGGCTGGCGCTGCCCGGTCCGATCAGCGAATTTCTGACGATGCTCGGCGCGGCAGCCACGCCCTGCGCACTTTTCGCCATCGGGGCCTCGCTGTCGGGTCGGTCGGCCGAGCGGGTCGAGGTTGCCGCCTGGCTGGCATCGGCGAAGCTGGTCCTGCATCCCCTGTCGGTCGCGGGGGCCTGCTGGCTGTTCGGCGTCACCGGCTATGCGGCGGGGGTGATGATCGCCGCGGCGGCCTTGCCGGTGGCGGGCAATGTCTTCATCCTTGCGCAGCACTACCGCGTTGCGCCACAACGGGTTTCCACCGCGATCCTGCTGTCGACCGCTGCGTCGGTCCTGACCGTGACAGCCGTGATCGCGCTTATCAGCCAGGGAGGCTACATATGAAAACCGTCTCGGAAAACCGGGCGTTTGGCGGCGTCCAGGGCGTCTACAGCCATGCCTCGCAGGCGACGGGCTGCGACATGACCTTCGGCCTCTTCCTGCCCGAACAGGCCGAGGACGGGCCGGTGCCGCTGTTGTGGTTCCTCTCCGGCCTGACCTGCACGCATGAGAATGCGATGATCAAGGCGGGCGCGCAGCGTTGGGCGGCGGAAGCCGGGATCGCGCTCTGCTTCCCCGACACCTCGCCGCGCGGCGAGGGGGTGGCGAACGACGCCGACTTCGCGCTGGGTCAGGGGGCGGGCTTCTATGTCAACGCGACCCAGACGCCCTGGGCCACGCATTTCCGCATGTGGGACTACATCACCGAGGATCTGCCCCGCGTCCTGTTCAACGCCTTCCCGCTGGCCGAGGAGGCGCAGGGGATCACCGGGCATTCGATGGGCGGGCATGGCGCGCTGACCATCGCGATGAGCTTTCCGGGCCGGTTCAGGTCGGTCTCGGCCTTCGCGCCGATCTGCAACCCCACGGCAAGCGACTGGGGCCGTCCGCAATTTTCTGCCTATCTCGGCGCCGATGAGTCGTCCTGGGCGGCGCATGATGCCACCTTGCTGATGCGGCGCCGGGGATTCGACGGGCCGATGCTGGTCGACCAGGGGACCTCGGACCAGTTCCTTGACAAGCTCCGCCCCGAGGCGCTGGCCGAAGCGATGGCCGGAGCGCGGCAGGGGGGGACGTTCCGGATGCAGAAGGGCTATGATCACAGCTATTTCTTTGTCTCGACCTTCATGGAGGACCATGTGTCGTTCCATGCGCAGGCTTTCCTGGGCTAAGGCGCTGCTGCTGGCCCTGGCCGTCGCGGGGTCGCCCGTGGTGGCGGGGCCGGCGGACTCGGTCCTGACGGCGATCAACGCGGCGCGGGCCAAGGCGGGGTGCGGGCCGTTGCGGCTGAACGGGAAGCTGGCGGCGGCGGCGAAATCCCATGCGCGGGCGATGGCCGAGCAGAATTTCTTCGGACATGCCGGGAAGGACGGGTCGCGCTTTTCCTCCCGGATCGCGCGGCAGGGCTATGCGTATCGGGCGGCGGCGGAGAATATCGCGGCGGGGCAGAAATCGGCAGGGCAGGTGGTGGCGAGCTGGATGAAAAGCTCGGGCCACCGGCGGAACATCCTGGACTGCCGGATGCAGGACACCGGGATCGCGCTGGTCTATCAGGCTGATGACAAGCCGATCCGGGGCAACCGGGTGGCCCTGAGATACTATTGGGTGCAGGTCTTCGCGGCTCCGGGGTGAAGGTGTGTCCACCGTGGACATTTCTGTAAATAGATTTACTTTCAAACAGATGATGAATTTCATTCAGGATTCCTTAACTTCTGGATTCCGGGAATCCGTCCCTTTGCAGCCTTCCCTGTTGTGCGGTCGGGGCCGTTGCGGATAGCCTTTCCCGAAACGGAAGGGAGTGACGTGATGCGGAACTTGCTGACGATTGCGCTGGTCGCCGTTGCGGCGATCCTGGGGTTCTTTGCCTACCAGTCCAGCCAGAAGGGCAATGCCACCCAGGCCGACCTTGCGGCCAAATCCGAGGCCGTCACCGCGCTGGAGGCGGAGAAGGTGAAGCTGACCGACGAGATGACCAAGCTGAAGGCCGAGGGCGAAGCGGCGGCCAAGGCGGCCGGCGACGCGGCGGTGGCGGTCGAGACCGAGGCAAAGGGGCTTCTGGACAAGGTGACGGCACTGGAGGCCGACAAGGCGAAGCTGACCGAGATGGCTTCGACCATGGAGGGAGAGCGGACCAGCCTGTCCGAGAAGGTGATGGCGCTGGAAACCGAGAAGACCCGGTTGACCGATCAGATCACCGCGCTGACGGCGGAAAAGGCGGCGCTGACCGAACAGGCGGCGGCGCTTCAGGCGAAGGTGGACGAGCTGACGGCAGCAGGCGCGACGGCCAGCCCGTGACGCCAGCCTGCCCGCGTCAAGCGATGTCGCGGGCAGGACAGACGGAACCGGGTGGCCCGGATCATCTGCCGGAATGGCACGCTCCCCAGCCCTGACCGGCATCCTTTTCGCCATCGGCGGCACGCTGATCTTTTCGGTCAACGACGTCTCGATCAAGTTCCTCTCGGGCGGCTATGCGCTGCACCAGGTGATCCTGATCCGGGCCTTCGTCGCCATGGCCTTCATTCTGGTGGTGATCAACCAGTCGGAACGCGGCTTTTCCCAGCTTGCCACCAACCGCCCCAGCGCGCATCTGGTGCGGGTGTGCATCGTGATGATTTCCAACGTCACCTATTTCGTCGGCCTTGCCACCCTGGACCTGGCCGATGCGGTGGCGGTGGCCTATGTCAGCCCGATCATCATCACGCTCTTGTCCATCGTCTTTCTGGGCGAGAAGGTCGGGCCGCGCCGCTGGGCGGCGGTGATCATGGGCATGCTGGGGGTAATCATCATGCTGCGCCCCGGCGCGGGGGTGATCCAGCCTGCGGCGCTGCTCGTGCTGATTTCGGCGGTGATGTATGCCAGCGGCAACCTTCTGGTGCGGCACATGGGCGGGACGGAAAGCGCCATGACACTGTCGTTCTATGTGCAGGCCGGGTTCATTCTGGTCAGCCTTGCAATGGGGCTTTGGGTGGGTGACGGGCATCTGGCGACCGACGAAAAGCTATGGGCCTTCCTGTTCCGTCCCTGGATCTGGCCGCCCCTGGCCGATTGGCCGGTGTTCCTGGCGACGGGGCTATCGGTCGGGATCGGCGGGATGATGGTGACGCAGGCCTATCGCACCACCGAGGCCGGGCTGATCGCGCCCTTTGAATATGTCGGGATGCCGCTGGCGATCTTCTGGGGCCTTGCGGTCTTTGGCACCTTCCCCGATGCGGTATCCTGGGTGGGGATTGCGCTTATCTGCGGGTCAGGCCTTTATGTGATCTGGCGTGAAACGGTCCGCAGACGGGAAGGCGATGCAGCCTGAAGCAGTGATCTTCGACATCGGCAACGTGCTGACCCGCTGGCAGCCCGAGGCCTTCTATGACCGGGTGCTGGGCGAGGACCGGCGTCGCGCGCTGTTCAGTGCCGTCGATCTGCACGAGATGAACGCGCTGGTCGATGACGGGGCGCTGTTCCGCGAGACGATCTACGGTTGGGCCGACCGCCACCCCGGATGGGCCGCGGAAATCCGCATGTGGTATGACCGCTGGATCGAGCTGGCTTCGCCGCGTATCGAGGGGTCCATCGCGCTGCTCCGCGCCTTGCGGGCGAAGGGCGTGCCGGTCTTCTGCCTGACCAATTTCGGCAGCTATTCCTATGAGGAAGCCCGCGACAAGCTGGATTTCCTGGGCGAGTTCGACCGGGAATATGTCTCGGGACGGCTGAAGGTGTCGAAGCCCGACCCGCGCATCTATCAGGCGGTGGAGGACGATTGCGGCATCGCGCCGGATCGTTTGCTCTTTGCCGACGACCGCGCCGACAACATCACCGCCGCTGCCCGCAGGGGCTGGCGCACGCATCAATTCGAAAGCTGGCAAGGCTGGGCTGCGCGCCTGGTCGCCGAGGGGCTTTTGACCGAACAGGAAGCAGGCCTATGACCGAGATCGTACCGAAGCAAGCCGAGGCGCTTCTGTCCTGGCAGGGGCTGCTCAAGGCCTTCGAGGCGGGGCACAAGCTGCCGCTGTCGGACATCAAGGACATGTTCCTTTACCGCGACACCGACACGATCCTGAACCGGGGGGCCTGGATCGACGGGCTGGGGTCGCTGATCAAGGCGGCGACGGTCTATCCGGGCAATGCGGCCAAAGGCAAGCCGACGATTCACGGGGTGGTGTCGCTGTTCGGCGATGCGACCGGGGAGCTGGAGGCGATCCTTGATTTCCATCTGGTGACAAAGTGGAAGACGGCGGGCGACAGCCTCTTCTCGGCCTCGCGGCTGGCGCGGAAGGGGGCGCGGGAGTTCCTGCTGGTCGGCGCGGGCGCGGTGGCAAAGAGCATGGTCGAGGCCTATTCCTCGGTCTTCCCCGAGGCGCGGTTCACGGTCTGGAGCCGGACCCGCGAAAGTGCTGCGGCGATGGGCCTGCCGGTGGCCGATGACCTGGAGACGGCGGTCAGGAAGGCCGACGTGATCTGCTCGGCCACCATGGCGACGCAGCCCCTGATCAAGGGCGACTGGTTGCAGCCCGGCCAGCACATCGACCTGATCGGGGCCTACAAGCCCGGCATGCGCGAGGTGGACGACCGGGCGATGCAACGCGCGCGGGTGTTCGTGGATTCGCGCGCGACCACGCTGCATCATATCGGCGAGCTGATGGACCCCATCGCCTCGGGGGCGATCACGGAAGCGGATGTGGTGGCGGATTTCTACGACGACCCCGCGCTGTTCGCCCGCCGGTCCGAGGAGGAGATCACCCTGGCCAAGAACGGCGGCGGCGCGCATCTGGACCTGATGACGGCAAGTTACATCGCCGAGTGCTGGCGCAAACGCTGATCAGGCTTTCGCCGGCTTCCGCAGGATCAGCGCCAGCGGCATCGCGAGAAGCGTGACCCACATCATCAGATGGAAGTCGTCGATGTAGGCGATCATCGCCGCCTGCAGGTTCACCAGCCCGTCCAGCATCTGCAAGGTCGTCGCATTGCCGCTGATCGCCGTCGGATAGGCCTGGGTCAGGACCGGGTTGTAGGGCTGGATGAAACTGCCGAGTTCCGCGTGGTTGATCTGGATGTTGCGGGTCAGCGCCGCCGTGACGAGGGAAATCCCGATGGAGGAGCCGATGTTGCGCACCAGGCTGAACAGGCTGGTCGCATCGGCGCGGAAGCGGGGCTCCAGCGTGGCGAAGGCAATGGTCGAGAGCGGCACGAAGACAAGGCCGAGGCCGAGGCCCTGCACCACGCCACTGCGGATGATGGGCCAGCTGTCCATCTGCGGGGTGAAGCCGGTCATCTCGTAAAGCGACAGGGCGGTCAGCGACAGGCCCGCCAGGACCAGGATGCGAGGGTCGACCACGCGGACCAGGCGGCCGACGATCAGCATCGAGATCATCGTGCCCACTCCGCGCGGGGCCATGACAAGGCCGGTGGTGATGACCGGATAGCCGAGGATGCGCGACAGCATCGGCGGGAGGAGCGCGAGGCTGGCCAGAAGGATGATGCCGACGACGAAGATGAAGACAAGGCCGATGCGGAAGTTGCGGTCGCGGAACATCTGCGGGTCGAGGAAGGGATGGTCCTTGGTCAGGATGTGGACGCAGAACATCCAGAAGCCCGAGATCGAGACCAGAAGGTAGATCCAGGTCTCCATGGCGGAGAACCAGTCCACCTCGCCGCCCCGGTCCAGCATCAGTTGCAGGGAGCCGATGGCCAGCGACAGAAGCGCGAAGCCCGCCATGTCGAAGCTGCGCCGTTTGCGGGGCATTCTGGGCAGATAGACAAGGCAACCCAGCAGCGCCAAGGCTCCGACGGGCAGGTTGATCAGGAACACCCAGCGCCAGTTGTAGCTTTCGGTCAGCCAGCCGCCCAGCGTGGGGCCGATGATCGGGCCGACCATGATCCCCGCCCCCCACATCGCCATGGCCTGACCGGCCTTCTCGCGCGGGTTGATGTCGAGGAGGAAGGTCTGCGACAGGGGCACGATGGCCGCGCCGAACACGCCTTGCAACAGGCGGAAGGCCACCATCGAGGGCAGGCTCCAGGCAATGCCGCAGGCAAGGGACGAGGCAACGAAGCCGACGATGGAGATCAGGAACAGCTCGCGCTTGCCCAAGCGGTCGGCCAGCCAGCCGGTCACGGGCGTCATGATCGCCGAGGCGACGATATAGCTGGTCAGGACCCAGGTGATCGTGTCCTGCGAGGCGCCAAGGTCGCCGGTCATCGAGGGCAGGGCGACATTGGCGATGGTGGTGTCGAGGACCTGCATGATCGTCGCCGCCATGATCGACAGCGTGATCAGGCCGCGATGCTTGACCGCGATGGCCGGGGCCGACCCGGCAGCACTTGCGGGCACCGCTTCCGGGATGTCGGACATGGGCCGCTTACTCCTTCGCGGCCAGCCGCGTGTCGGCAGGGGCGGAGGTATCGACCGTCACTTCCGCGCTCAGGCCCGAGGCCAGGGCGGCTGCCCCGGCGGCATCGTCCAGCCTGATCCTGACCGGCACGCGCTGCGTCACCTTCACCCAGTTGCCGGTGGCGTTCTGCGCCGGAAGCAGCGAAAACTCCGCCCCGGTGCCCGCGCCGATGGCCTCGACCGTGCCGGTGAAGGTCTTGCCGGGGGCCGCGTCGAAGACGATCTCGGCAGGCTGGCCCTGCGCCAGATCGACAAGCTGGGTTTCCTTGAAATTCGCCTCGACCCAGGCATCGCCGGATTCGACCAGCGCAAAGACCGGCTGGCCCGCCGTCAGCATCACCCCCTCATGGAACGCGGAGGCCTGGTAGATCAGCCCGTCCGCAGGGGCGGTGACACGTGTCACCGACAGGTTGTAGCGGGCGCGGTCCAGCTCGGCCAGGGCGGCGCGGATGGCGGGATGGTCGTCGGGCGCGGCTTTCGGATCGGCCCCGAGCGCGGCGCGGGCGGTATTGGCGGTCAGCCGCGCCACCTCGGCCTTTTCGCGGGCCTGCTGGCTGGTGTGGCGGAATTCGTCCACGGTCGAGGTGGCCGCCACGCCCTTGCCCGAAAGGGCTTCCTTCCGCGCGAGTTCACCTTCCTGATAGCGCGCGTCATCTTCGGCCAGGGCGGCCTGGGCTTCGGCCTGCGCCAGAACGGCCTTCAACTGTTCGACCTGCAACCGCGCCGCGCTGACTGCGGCCTCGGCCTGGGCGACGGCCAGTTGATAGGGCTGCGGATCGACCTGGAACAGAAGATCTCCGGCCTTCACATGCTGCAATTCATGCAGGTGAACCGCGACGACGCGGCCCCCCACCGTCGGAGCGATGGAGATGCGTGCCTGGTGCAGATAGGCGTTCTCGGTGCTTTCCCGGTTCGCGCCGGTCAACCACCAGCCGGCACCACCGGCCACCAGCAGCAGCGGAACCGACAGCATGACAAGGGCCTTGCGCAGCGAGCGGGCCGGTTTTGCCGCAGGCTCTGATGCGGGAGCAGCGACCGGAACGGCGATTGCGGGTTCGGGGGGCGCGGTGCGGGCGTTCATTCCGGGGTCTCGATCTGTGGGGAGGGGGGCGTCCGGTCCAGACTGCGGTCCTGGGCGGAATCGGGGGCCTTCAGGTTTTCGCTGATCTTCAGCAGCGCGGCTTGCAGCACGCGGCGTTCGTCGTCGGTCAGTCCGGCCAGCGCCTCGTCATACAGCGTGGTGACGATTGCCTTCGCCTCGGGTGCGATCTGGCGGGCCTTTTCGGACACCACCACGATCCGCGCGCGGCGGTCGTCAGGATGCGCCTCGCGGTGCAGCCAGCCCCCCTGCTCCATCCGGTCGAGCAGGCGCGAGACGCTGATCGGCTCGACCTCCAGCAGCGCGGCCAGCGCGGTCTGGGTGGAGGGGCCGTTGTGCAGCAGATGACCCAGCAAGCGCCACTGGGCTGCCGACAGCCCATGCGAAGCGGTGCGCTGTTCGAAGCGGCTCCAGAGCTTGCGGGTGGCATCCTGCAACAGGGTCCCGAGTTTTTCGATGCGGTAATTCATTAAGCGTGCTTACTATAAGCAGTGCTATCACACAAGCGCCACGGCTCGGCCCCGCTGCATGGCCGCCCTGCGCACCGTGCATGGCACCTGTGCAGGGGTGCCCCTTCCAAAGGCCGGGGCTTGGCGTCACACTGCCTGCACCGACGATCAGCGCCGGTGCAAACCCGCGGAACCCAGGAGAGGTGCAGATGACCACGATGACCGCCCGGCCCGAGGGCGCGACCTTCCTGCCGTTGCTGGTCATCCTGGGGCTTTCGCATCTTCTGAACGATCTGACCCAGTCGCTGATCCCGGCGATCTATCCGATCCTGAAGGCCGAATTCGCGCTGGATCTGGTGCAGATCGGGATGATCACCCTGACCTTCCAGATCGCCGGGTCGCTGTTCCAGCCGGTCGTGGGGCTTTACACCGACAAGCACCCGCTGCCCTATTCCTCGGCCGTCGGCATGGGCTTCACGCTGGCGGGCGTGACCGCATTGGCCTTTGCGCCCAGCTACGCGATGATCCTTGCCTCGGTCGCCTGCATCGGCATCGGCTCGTCGATCTTTCACCCCGAGGCGACGCGGATGGCGCGCTACGCCGCGCAAGGCCGGGCCGGGCTGGCGCAGGGCATCTTTCAGGTGGGTGGCCAGGTTGGCGGGGCAGTGGCACCGCTGGCCGCAGCCCCGATCATCGTGCCCCTGGGGCAGAAAAGTCTGGCGGGATTTGCTGTGGCACCGACCATCGCCATGC
>JAGPEG010000185.1 GCA_018057165.1 Tabrizicola sp. | reverse complement strand
CCCTGCACGACCAGTTCGAAGCGCAGAAGCGCGCTCTGGATCACCGCTTCGACGACAAGGTCGAAAAGGTGCGCCGTGGCGACGACCTGCCTCCGGGCGTGATGAAGATGGTCAAGGTCTTCGTCGCAGTGAAGCGCAAGCTGCAGCCAGGCGACAAGATGGCCGGCCGTCACGGCAACAAGGGCGTCATCTCCAAGGTCGTTCCGATGGAGGACATGCCCTTCCTGCAGGACGGCACGCCTGTCGACATGGTGCTGAACCCGCTGGGCGTGCCCAGCCGGATGAACGTCGGCCAGATCCTGGAAACCCACATGGGCTGGGCCGCGCGCGGCCTGGGCCTGAAGATTGACGAGGCGCTGAAGGAATACCGCCGCTCGGGCGACATGACCCCGGTGCGCGAGGCGATGCGCCTGGCCTATGGCAATGAGACCTACGACGAGGCCTTTGTGGACCGGGACGAGGATGAATTCCTCGAGCTTGCCGCCAATGTCTCGAAAGGGGTTCCGATCGCCACGCCGGTCTTCGACGGGGCCAAGGAGGCGGACGTCAACGACGCGCTGCGCCGCGCAGGCTTTGACACCTCGGGTCAGTCCGTGGTGTTCGACGGCCGCTCGGGCGAGCAGTTCCAGCGCAAGGTCACGGTCGGCGTGAAGTACATGCTGAAGCTGCACCACCTGGTCGACGACAAGCTGCACGCTCGCTCCACCGGCCCGTACAGCCTGGTCACCCAGCAACCGCTGGGCGGCAAGGCGCAGTTCGGTGGCCAGCGTCTGGGGGAAATGGAGGTCTGGGCCCTGGAAGCCTACGGCGCCGCCTATACCCTGCAAGAGATGCTGACCGTGAAGTCGGACGACGTGGCAGGCCGGACCAAGGTCTACGAGTCGATCGTCAAGGGCGAGGACAACTTCGAGGCGGGCGTTCCCGAGAGCTTCAACGTGCTCGTCAAGGAAGTCCGCGGCCTCGGCCTGAACATGGAACTCCTGGATGCGGAGGAGGAATAGGAACGGATTTTCGACGAAAATCCGGGGCTTCGAGTTTTCGACGAAAACTCGGGGCCTCCATCCTCTGACCGCAACCCTCTGATTGGGAAGATGAAATGAACCAGGAACTCTCGACCAACCCGTTCAACCCGGTTGCCCCCGTCAAGACCTTTGACGAGATCAAGATCTCTCTGGCATCGCCGGAGCGGATCCTGAGCTGGTCCTATGGCGAGATCAAGAAGCCGGAAACCATCAACTACCGCACCTTCAAGCCTGAGCGTGACGGCCTGTTCTGCGCGCGCATCTTCGGGCCGATCAAGGACTACGAATGCCTTTGCGGCAAATACAAGCGCATGAAGTATCGCGGCGTCGTCTGCGAGAAATGCGGCGTGGAAGTCACGCTGCAAAAGGTGCGCCGCGAACGCATGGGCCACATCGAACTGGCCGCGCCCGTCGCCCACATCTGGTTCCTGAAATCGCTGCCGTCCCGCATCGGCCTGATGCTGGACATGACGCTGCGCGATCTGGAACGGGTGCTCTACTTTGAAAACTATGTGGTGATCGAGCCGGGCCTGACCGACCTGACCTATCAGCAGCAGCTGACCGAAGAGGAATACCTCGACGCGCAGGACCAGTATGGCGCCGACGCCTTCACCGCCAACATCGGCGCCGAGGCGATCCGCGAGATGCTGGCGGCGATCGACCTGGCCGCGCTGGCCGAACAGCTGCGCGAAGAGCTGAAGGAAGCCACCGGCGAACTGAAGCCCAAGAAGATCATCAAGCGGCTGAAGATCGTCGAGTCGTTCCTGGAATCCGGCAACCGCCCGGAATGGATGGTGCTGACTGTCCTGCCGGTGATCCCGCCGGAACTGCGCCCGCTGGTCCCGCTGGACGGCGGCCGCTTTGCCACGTCCGACCTGAACGACCTTTACCGTCGGGTCATCAACCGGAACAACCGCCTGAAGCGGCTGATCGAACTGCGCGCGCCCGACATCATCGTCCGCAACGAAAAGCGGATGCTGCAAGAGGCGGTCGATGCCCTCTTTGACAACGGCCGCCGCGGCCGCGTCATCACGGGCACCAACAAGCGCCCGCTGAAGTCGCTGTCCGACATGCTGAAGGGCAAGCAGGGCCGGTTCCGCCAGAACCTGCTGGGCAAGCGGGTCGACTTTTCGGGCCGTTCGGTCATCGTGACCGGCCCGGAGCTGAAGCTGCACCAGTGCGGGCTGCCGAAGAAGATGGCCTTGGAACTGTTCAAGCCGTTCATCTACTCGCGGCTTGAGGCCAAGGGCCTCTCCAGCACCGTGAAACAGGCGAAGAAGCTGGTCGAGAAGGAACGCCCCGAGGTCTGGGATATCCTGGATGAAGTCATCCGCGAACATCCCGTCCTCTTGAACCGCGCGCCGACGCTGCACCGCCTGGGCATCCAGGCCTTCGAGCCGATCCTGATCGAAGGCAAGGCGATCCAGCTGCACCCGCTGGTCTGCAGCGCGTTCAACGCCGACTTCGACGGCGACCAGATGGCCGTCCACGTCCCCCTCTCGCTGGAAGCCCAGCTTGAAGCGCGCGTGCTGATGATGTCGACGAACAACGTGCTGTCGCCGGCCAACGGCGCGCCGATCATCGTGCCGTCGCAGGACATGGTCCTGGGCCTCTACTACGTCACGATGGAACGCAAGGGCATGAAGGGCGAAGGCATGGCCTTTGCCGACATCGACGAGGTCGAGCACGCGCTGGCCGCCGGTGCGGTGCATCTGCACGCCAAGATCAAGGCCCGGCTGCGCCAGGTCGACGAGACCGGCAACATCGTCTGGAAGCGGTTCGACACCACGCCGGGCCGCCTGCGTCTGGGCAACCTTTTGCCGATGAACGCCAAGGCGCCGTTCGAACTGGTCAACCGGCTGCTGCGCAAGAAGGACGTGCAGACCGTCATCGACACCGTCTACCGCTACTGCGGCCAGAAGGAATCGGTGATCTTCTGCGACCAGATCATGACGCTGGGCTTCCGCGAGGCCTTCCGGGCAGGCATCTCGTTCGGCAAGGACGACATGGTGATCCCCGACAGCAAGTGGACCATCGTCAACGAGGTCAAGGACCAGGTCGCCGGTTTCGAACAGCAGTACCTCGACGGCCTGATCACCCAGGGCGAGAAGTACAACAAGGTCGTCGATGCCTGGACCAAGTGCAACGACAAGGTCACCGAAGCGATGATGGCCACGATCTCGGCCGAACGCTTCGAGGACAGCGGCGCGCAGAAGGAACCGAACTCGGTCTACATGATGGCGCACTCGGGCGCCCGGGGCTCGGTCATCCAGATGAAGCAGCTGGGCGGCATGCGCGGCCTGATGGCCAAGCCCTCGGGCGAGATCATCGAGACGCCGATCATCTCGAACTTCAAGGAAGGTCTGACCGTTCTTGAATACTTCAACTCGACCCACGGCGCCCGCAAGGGCCTGTCGGACACCGCGCTGAAGACGGCGAACTCGGGCTACCTGACCCGCCGTCTGGTTGACGTGGCGCAGGACTGCATCGTGCGCAGCCACGATTGCGGCACCGAAAACGCCATCAACGCCACCGCCGCGGTGAACGAGGGCGAGGTGATCTCGCCCCTGGGCGAGCGGGTCCTGGGCCGTGTCGCGGCCGATGACATCGTGGTTCCGGGCACCGACGAGGTGATCGTGGCCAAGGGCGAGCTGATCGACGAACGTCGCGCCGATGCGATCAACGCAGCGGGCGTGGCGGGCGCGCGCATCCGCAGCCCGCTGACCTGCGAGGCCGAGGAAGGCGTCTGCGCCATGTGCTACGGGCGCGACCTTGCCCGCGGCACGCTGGTCAACATCGGCGAGGCGGTCGGCATCATCGCCGCCCAGTCGATCGGCGAACCCGGCACCCAGCTGACGATGCGGACCTTCCACATCGGCGGCGTGGCGCAGGGCGGCCAGCAGTCGTTCCTGGAAGCCAGCCAGGAAGGCAAGATCGAGTTCCGCAACCCCAATCTGTTGTCGAACGCGGCCGGAGAGCAGATCGTGATCGGCCGCAACATGTCGATCGCCATCATCGACGAGGCCGGCCAGGAGCGGGCCGTCCACAAGCTGACCTACGGCGCCAAGCTGCACGTCAAGGACGGCGCCTCGGTCAAGCGCGGCACCAAGCTGTTCGAATGGGACCCCTTTACCCTGCCGATCATCGCCGAAAAGGCGGGGGTCGCGCGGTTCAAGGACCTGATCTCGGGCATCTCGGTGCGCGAGGACACCGACGAAGCGACCGGCATGACGCAGAAGATCGTGGCCGACTGGCGCGCTGCCCCCAAGGGCAACGACCTGAAGCCCGAGATCATCGTGATGGACCCGGCCACGGGCGAGCCGGTGCGCAACGACCAGGGCGCGCCGATCAGCTACTCGATGTCGGTCGACGCGATCCTGTCGGTCGAGGACGGGCAGGAGCTGAAGCCGGGCGACGTGGTGGCCCGTATCCCGCGCGAAGGCGCCAAGACCAAGGACATCACCGGGGGTCTTCCCCGCGTGGCGGAACTGTTCGAGGCCCGTCGTCCGAAGGACCATGCCATCATCGCGGAAGCCGATGGCTACGTCCGCTTCGGCAAGGACTACAAGAACAAGCGCCGCATCACCGTGGAGCCTGTCGACGAGACCTTGCAGCCGATGGAGTACATGATCCCCAAGGGCAAGCACATTCCGGTCCAGGAAGGTGACTTCGTCCAGAAGGGCGACTACATCATGGACGGCAACCCCGCCCCGCACGACATCCTGCGGATCATGGGGATCGAGGCGCTTGCGAACTACATGATCGACGAAGTGCAGGACGTCTATCGCCTGCAGGGCGTGAAGATCAACGACAAGCACATCGAGGTGATCGTTCGCCAGATGCTGCAAAAGTTCGAGATCCTCGACAGCGGAGACACCACGCTGCTGAGGGGCGAACAGGTCGAGAAGGTCGAACTGGACGAAGAGAACGCCAAGGCGGTGGCCCGCGGCGGCCGCGAGGCCAAGGCCGAGCCGGTCCTTCTGGGCATCACCAAGGCGTCCTTGCAGACCCGGTCGTTCATCTCGGCGGCGTCCTTCCAGGAAACCACCCGCGTCCTGACCGAGGCTTCGGTCCAGGGCAAGCGCGACAAGCTGGTGGGCCTGAAGGAAAACGTCATCGTCGGCCGGCTGATCCCGGCGGGCACCGGCGGGGCGACCAGCCGGGTGAAGAAGATCGCCGCCGACCGCGACCAGACCGTGATCGAGGCACGCCGGACCGAGGCCGAACAGGCCGCGGCGCTGGCCGCCCCGATGGACGTGATGGGCGACGAGATCGACAGCGGCCTGGTCGACACGGTCGAAAGCCGCGACTGACGCTTCGCAACGCTTGAAATGGGCTCCCGCCGGTCAGATGATCGGCGGGAGCTTTCATTTGCGGCCAGGGCAGGAGGGACGGTGGATGCAGACCTATCGGGTGGCGGCACGGCGGATCGACAGCCACGGGTCGGTGGCCCGGGCCAAGGCGGCCGAGGTGATGCTGGACACCGATCTTGCCGGGCGCCAGGACGCGATGAACCCGGTCGAACTGCTGCT
>JAGPEG010000035.1 GCA_018057165.1 Tabrizicola sp. | reverse complement strand
GGCTCGGGGATGTTTATAAGAGCCAGGGGGGGGGGGGACGACAGCTTTTTCGGCGGCAATGGCGGCGATCTGCTCTACGGCGGCGCGGGTGGCGACCTTCTGGATGGCGGTATCGGGCGGGACCGGGCCAGCTACCGCGATTCCGCCAGCGGGGTGGTGGCCGATCTGGAGCTTCCGGCGCGCAATACCGGCGACGCGGCAGGCGACAGCTATGTCGGGATCGAGGACCTTGAGGGGACGGGCCTGCACGACACGCTGGGCGGCGACGCCCAGGCGAATGCGCTTTACGGGCTGGACGGCAATGACCGCATCGAGGGGCGGCTGGGCAGTGACAGCCTGTATGGTGGCGAGGGTGACGACACGCTTTCGGGCGGCGGGGGGGCAGACCGGATCGACGGCGGCGCCGGCTTTGACATCGCAAGCTTCGGGACCGCGACGACCGCGCTCCGCATCGACCTTCTGAACCCAGCCCTGGCCACGGGCGAGGCGGCGGGCGACCAGTTCCTTTCGATCGAGGGGTTCCTTCTGGGCGGCTTGGCCGACAGTTTCGCGGGCACCGACCTTGTCGACCGCGCCTGGGGTGGGGCGGGCAACGACACGCTGTCCGGCCGCAGCGGGGCCGACTGGCTGGGGGGGGGGGCGGGCAATGACCTGCTTTATGGCGGGGATGGCGACGACACGCTGGTCGGCGGCGCCGGGGTCGACCGGCAGGAGGGCGGCACGGGTCTGGACCTGGCCTCGTACACCGAGGCGGCGGTCGGTCTGCGGGCGGATCTGACGACACCGTCGCAGAACACGGGCGATGCGAAGGGCGACATCTATGTCGGGCTCGAAGGGCTTGAGGGATCGGGCTTTGGCGATACGCTGGGGGGCGACGCGGCGGCGAACCTGATCCTGGGCGGCGGCGGCAACGACCAGCTTTTCGGTCGGGTCGGCAATGACCAGCTATACGGCGGGGAGGGCGACGACACGCTGTCGGGCGGCGCGGGGGCGGATCGGCTGACCGGGGGCGCGGGGCTGGATCTGGCGTCCTATGCCGAGTCGCGGGCGCTACGGGTCGACCTGGCGCAACCGGGCCTCTCGACCGGCGAGGCGCTGGGCGACCAGTTCGAGGGGATCGAGGGGCTGGTTGGAGGCATCGGCAATGACACGCTTCTGGGGGATGGTCAGGCGAACCTGCTGATCGGGGGCGGGGGAGCAGACCAGCTGGACGGACGCAGCGGCGACGACACGCTTTGGGGCAGTGAAGGGGCCGATACCTTGTGGGGCGACGAGGGCGCGGACCGGCTGGAGGGGGGCACGGGCAACGACCGGCTGGACGGCGGAGCGGGCGATGATGTGCTGCTGGGCGGCGACGGCAACGACCTCCTGTTGGCCAGCGCCGGGGCTGACCTGATCGACGGCGGGGCCGGGGTCGACACGACAAGCTTCGCGGGCTGGCTTGAGGCGCTGGTACTTGACCTGGCCCATCAGGACCTGAACGCGGGTGCGGCAGCGGGGGACCAGCTGACCGGCATCGAGGAGGTGATCGGGACCGGGCTTGGCGACCGGATTGCCGGTGACAGTTTGGCCAACAGGTTCCGCGGCGAGGGCGGGGCCGACTGGCTCTCGGGCGGTGCGGGCAATGACCTGCTTTATGGCGGCGACGGTGACGATACGCTGATCGGCGGTGCGGGGGCGGACCGGCTGGAGGGCGGGCTTGGCCGGGACCTTGTGTCCTATGCCGATGCGGCCCAGGGTCTGAAGCTGGACATGACCACGGTCGCGCTGAACACGGGCGATGCGAAGGGCGATGTGCTGGTGGCGGTCGAGGATCTGGAGGGGTCGCTTTACGCCGACACCCTGTCGGGCGATGCGGGCGCGAACCGGATCTTCGGACTGGATGGCAGTGACCAGCTTTTCGGGCGCGCAGGCAATGACAGCCTGACGGGCGGGGCGGGCGAGGACACTCTGTCCGGCGGTGCGGGGGCGGACCGGCTGGAAGGGGGCGCGGGCTTCGACCTGGCGTCTTACGCCGAGGCGGGCGCGCTGCGGGTCGATCTGGCGCAACCCGGCCTGTCGACGGGTGAGGCGCTGGGGGATCAGTTCGACGGGATCGAGGGGCTGCTGGGCGGGGCGGGCAACGACACGCTTCTGGGTGACGGGCAGGCGAACCTGCTGATCGGGGGCGGCGGGGCGGACCAGCTGGACGGGCGCAGCGGCGAGGACACGCTGATGGGGGGGACCGGCAACGACACGCTTCTGGGCGGCGAGGGCAATGACCGGCTGGAGGGCGGCGCTGGCAACGACCGGCTGGACGGCGGTGCGGGGGGTGATGCGCTGGCGGGCGGCGATGGCAATGACCTCCTGCTTGGCGGTGAGGGGGATGATCTTTTGATTGGGGGTATCGGCAATGATCGGCTGGACGGCGGGCAGGGCAGTGACGTTCTGACGGGCGGCGCGGGCGTCGATACCTTTGTCTTCAACGGCGGGGCCGACCTGATCACCGACTTCACCGACCGGCAGGACAAGATCACCCTCGATCTGCATCTGTGGGAAGGCCCACCGCCCAGCATTGCCAGCCTTTTGTCCGGGGCGGTCGTGACCGCGACGGGGCTGCACTTTGACTTCGGGCACGGGAACATGCTGGACATTGCCGGGATTTTTGACGCAAACCTTCTGGCCGACGACATCCTGTTCCTGTGAAAAGGCGAAGACCATGACGGTGAAAGTGCTGGTGACGGGCGGCGCGGGCTATATCGGGTCGCATGCCTGCAAGGCGCTGGCGCGCGCCGGGTTCGAGCCGGTGGTGTTCGACAACCTCTCGACCGGCTGGAAGGGCGCGGTGAAATGGGGGCCGCTGGTCCAGGGCGACCTGATGGACCGGGAAGCCATCGACGCGGCGCTGGCCGAGCATCGTCCGGTCGCGGTGATGCACTTCGCGGCGCTGTCGCTGGTGGGTGAATCGATGCAGGACCCGGGGCGCTATTGGCGGGTCAATGTGGGGGGCGCGCTGAACCTTCTGGAGGCCTCTGCGGCGGCGGGGGTGCGGAACTTCGTCTTCTCCTCGACCTGTGCCACCTATGGCGACCAGGACGGGGTGCTCTTGACCGAGGAAACACCACAGCGACCGATCAACGCCTATGGTGGGTCGAAGCTGGCAATTGAACAAATGCTGCAGGATTTCGGCAAGGCAGCCGAAATTTCCCATATGATCTTTCGATATTTCAACGTTGCGGGCGCGGACCCTGAGGGGGAGACGGGCGAGCAGCATGTGCCCGAGACGCATCTGATCCCGCTGATGCTGGATGCGGTAGCAGGCAAGCGTCCGGCGCTGACGGTGTTCGGGACGGATTATCCGACGCCGGATGGCACCTGCGTGCGGGATTATGTGCATGTCACCGACCTGGCCGACGCGCATGTGCTGGGGTTGCGACGCTTGCTGGACGGCAAGGGCAATGGCGTCTTCTGCCTGGGCACCGGGCGGGGCTTTTCGGTGCGCGAGGTGATCGAGGCGAGCCGGGCGGTCACCAACCGCGAAGTGCCGGTGGTGATCGGCGAAAGGCGGGCGGGGGATGCGGCGGCGCTGGTCTCGTCTTCCACCCATGCCATTCAGGAACTGGGCTGGGAGCCGCAGCATTCAACCCTGCGGCAGATGATCGGCGATGCCTGGACCTGGGCGCAGAAACCGGGCTTCGCCGAATAGTCAGAGATCCCAGTCGAGCGGCTTCTTCGCTGCGACCGCGTCAGAGCCAAGCCCAAGCCAGGCCGCGCGCAAGGGCAGCTTGCGTTCCGCCCCCCAGTCGCCGGTGACGGTCAGCTCGTCGCCCTCCAGCATCACGCCCGCGACGGACTGGCCGGTGGGCCAACGGATCGCGCCGAGGATATGGCGGATCTCGACCGTGCCGAGGGGATCCAGCGTCAGAAGCGCGGGCTGCCCGGCGGCAGTCAGCGGGTCGGGGGTTTCCTGAGCAGAGAGGCCGAGGACCGGCAGCGCGGCCCCTTCCTCGATCCCGAGACAGCCGGTGTGGCGGCCGTTCCAGGGGGCATAGTCGCGCCCGCCGTTCGAATGCCAGAGCATCGTCATCGGCAGCGCGCGGGCGTTGCGCAGGGTGAGAATGAGGTCGCCCTCCGCCGGGCGGACAACGGCGGTCCAGCCGAGGCGCGAGGAAGGGTCTTCGATTCCGGCGACGAAATCGTCGTGCCGGGGACCCCAGGGATAGCGGTGCAGGTTCACCGTGCCACCATCGGCGGCGGGGAATTCGGCGGCGTCCTCGGCACGGCGGGGGTAGGCGAGGCAGGAGCGGCCCCGGGTGGTTTCAGGCGGTTCGGGCAGGGTTTCCCACCAGCGCTTGCGCGAGAAGGACAGCTTCGCGCCGTTCGGGACCGAGATCATCGCATGGTTGGCAGCGGGCAGCGCGCCAGTGCCGCCGATGAAGAGGTGGCGCTGGTAGAGGAAGGGGTGGTCGTCGGCGAGCGACAGTTCCTTGACCACGGTCGCGCCCTGGACCGCGCCTTCCAGCACGGCGCGAAGGGTCGCGGGGCCGGAGGGGGTGACGCGCCAGTCGCCGTTCGCCGTCAGGCCGTGCAGCCCGTCGGGGCTTGGGCCGAAGGGGGCGGCGAGGAAGTCGCCCGCCAGCCAGCGCTGATGCGGGGGTGCGTCGGCGGGAACCTCGTCCGGCGCCCAGGGGGCGTGGTGCAGGGGGGCGATCATGGCGCCTTCGTCGCTGACTTCCAGATGCTGTAGGACGCCGCCGCGCGGGGCGAAGGCAAGGCTGATGCCTCGGGCGGCAAGGGTGTGGGTCATGGCGGTCTCCTGTTCGCGCGCAGGCTAGCCAATGGGGCCGGTGCGGCGCAAGGTCAGGCGGGCAGCAGTTCCAGCGCGACGCCCTGACCGACGCCCACGCAGAGCGTGACGAGGGCCGATCTGCCGCCGGTTTCAGCCAGGCGGCGGGCGGCGGTTCCGGCAAGCCGCGCGCCCGACATGCCAAGCGGGTGGCCCATCGCGATGGCACCGCCGTGGGCGTTCAGGCGCAGGTCGTCGTCGGCCATGCCCCAGGCGCGGGTGCAGGCGAGGACCTGGGCAGCGAAGGCCTCGTTCAGCTCGATCACGTCATGGTCCTGTGCGGCGCGTCCGGTGCGGGCGGTCAGGCGGCGGGCAGCTTCGACCGGGCCGATGCCCATGATCCGTGGCTCGACCGCACCGGAGGCGGCAGCTCCGATCCGGGCGAGGGGGGTGAGGTGGTGTTTGCGGACCGCTGCGGCACTGGCGAGGATCACCGCCGCCGCCCCGTCGTTCACGCCCGAGGCGTTCCCGGCGGTCACCGTGCCGGGCTTGCGGAACGGGGCGGGAAGGGCGGCGAGTTTCTCAAGGCTCGTCGGGCGGGGGTGTTCGTCGGTGCTGACGACGGTGTCGCCCTTCCGGCCGGGGATGGTGACGGGAAGGATGTCTGCCGCGTGCCAGTCCGCGTTGTAGCGGGACTGGGAGAGAAGGGCGTAGCGATCCTGGTCCTCACGGCTGATCAAATGGTCGGCGGCAAGGTTTTCAGCGGTTTCCGGCATCGCCTCGGTGCCCCAGAGTTGTGCCATCCGGGGGTGGACAAAGCGCCAGCCGATCGTGGTGTCGAAGATTTCCGAGGCGCGGGCGAAGGCGGTTTCCGCCTTGGGCATCACGAAAGGCGCGCGGGACATGCTTTCGACGCCGCCCGCGATGATCACCTCGGCAGCCCCGTCGCGGATGCTGCGGGCGGCGGTGATCACTGCGTCAAGGCCCGAGGCGCAGAGGCGGTTGACGGTCAGCGCGGGAACTGTCGGGCCAAGGCGCGAGAGCAGTGTGGCCATGCGGGCGACGTTGCGGTTGTCTTCGCCCGCCTGGTTGGCGCAGCCGAAGATCACCTCGTCGACGGGCAGGTCGTGCAGGTCGAGAAGCCCGTCGATGACGCGGGTGGCGAGGTCGTCGGGGCGGACGGGGGCGAGCGATCCGGCGTAGCGACCGATGGCGGTGCGACGATGGGCGCAGAGGAAGACTTCGGTCATTTCGCCTCCAGCGTGGGTGCGGGGTCGTAGCGGGGTTTCAGCGGCTCGGGCGCGGTGGCGCGGAGGCGGGCGAGTTCTGACAGGATTGCGGGTCTGCCATGCCGGGCCAGCGCCTCGAACGGCCCGCGCGGGAAGTTCAGGCCAAGGCGCATCGCGGTGTCGATACCGTCGGGCGTGGTGCCGCCTTCGGCGAGGAGCCAGTGGGCTTCATTGACCAGCGTGGCCTCGATGCGCAGCGCGATAGCCTCGGCATCGGCGGGCGGGTTGGCGGGCGGGTCGGGAAAGACGAAGCCCTTGCCGGTCTTGCGGCCAAGGGTGCCGCTGGCGACCTGGGCCTTCAAGGCGGGGAAGGGCAGGTAGCGGGGGTGGCTTCCCATCGCGGCATGCATCCCTTCGGTCGCGGCAAGGTTGATGTCGGCGCCGATCAGGTCGATCAGCGCGAAGGGGCCAAGCCGGTAGCCTGCGGCGGTCATCGCCGCGTCGATTTCGGCGGCGGAGCGGCCTTGGGAGAGCATGGCCAGCGCCTCGCCGTAATAGGGCCGGGCGCAGCGGTTGACGATGAAGCCGGGGCGGTCGGGGCAAAGGATCACGGTCTTGCCCGCGGCCTCGGTCCAGTCTTTTGCACGGGCGATGGTGGTGGGTGAGGTGCCCGCATGGGGGGCGAGTTCCACCAGCTTCATCGCCGGGGGCGGGTTGAAGAAATGCAGCGCGAGGGTGCGGTCGGGGTGTTGAAGACCTTGGGCGATGGCGTGGATCGGCAGCGAGGAGGTGTTGCTGGCAAGGATCGCATCGGGGGCGATCAGGGGTTCCAGCGCAGCGAAGAGGGCCTGCTTGGCCTCCAGCTTCTCGACGATGGCCTCGATGATGAGGCCGCAGGGGGTGAGGGCGGCAAGGTCCTCGGCCACGGTCAGGCGGGAGAGGGTGGCGTCGCGGTCGGCTTCGGTGAGTTTTCCGGCGGTGACGCGGGAGTGCAGGGCTTGGGCCAGCCGGTCGCGGGCGCTGTCGCGGGCGGGTTGATGGGCGTCGGTGGCGATGACGGAAAACCCGGCCTGCGCATAGACCTGCGCGATGCCAAGGCCCATGGTGCCAAGGCCGACGACGCCGATGGTGGGACGGGCGGTCATCGGCCGGTGAACCCCGGTTTGCGCTTTTCGCGGAAGGCGCGGATACCTTCGGTCTTGTCCTGCGTATCGAGCAGGGCCTCGAACCCGGCGCGTTCAAGATCGAACGCCAGCGCGCCTTCGGCCCCGGCGACGAGGGCGGCCTTGGCGGCTTGCAGGGCCAGCGGGGCACGGTCGGCCAGTTTCTCGGCAAGGGGACGGGCCACATCCTCGGCAGCGCCCTCAGACAACCAACCGGCGATGCCCCAGTCCTGCGCAGTAGAGGCGGGCAGGATTTCCCCGGTCAGGACCAGCCGGGTGGCCCGCGCCCGACCGACCAGCGACAGAAGCCGTTGTGCCCCGCCCGCGCCGGGGATCAGGCCGAGGCTGGTTTCCGGCAGCCCGACCTTCGCCGTGGACCCCAGTACGAGGCAATCGGCCATCAGCGCCAGCTCGAACCCGCCGCCAAGCGCGAACCCGTCGACGGCGGCGATCAGCGGCTTCGGAAAGGCGCGAATCGCGGCCCAATGCGCCTTGCGCGGGTCGGTCGCACCCTCGGCGGCAGTCTTGCCCTCGATCTCGGCTATGTCGGCCCCGGCGGCAAAGTTCCCCTCCGCCCCGGTCAAGAGCACCGCACGGCAGGCCGGATCGCGGGCGAGGTCAGACAGCAGAATGGCCAGCCGGGCCAGAAGCGCGGTGTTGAGCGCGTTCTTCACCTCTGGCCGGTTCAGGACAAGCCGGGTCCAGGCCCCATGCGGTTCGACGATCAGATCCATGGCTTTCATCCTGCACCGATGGGGTGAAATTTCAAGCTGGAAACTTCAAGCTTGAAATTATTTTTCCCGGATGGCAGGCTTTGGGAAGTCAGAGACTCGGGGAGGGTCAGGTGAAGGTTCTTTGCCTTGGAGGTGGTCCGGCGGGCCTGTATTTCGCGATCTCGATGAAGCTGCGCGATCCTTCGCATCAGGTCACGGTGCTGGAGCGGAACAAGGCGGACGACACGTTCGGCTGGGGCGTGGTGCTGTCGGACGACGCGATGGCGCGGATGAAGAAGAACGACCCGCAGTCCTATGACGCGATCAAGGCGAATTTTGCCTATTGGGACGATATTGCGGTTGTGCATCGCGGTGAACGCCAGGTGTCGGGAGGGCATGGCTTTGCCGGGATCGGGCGGATGAAGATGCTTATGATCCTGCAGGAGCGGGCGCGCGAGCTGGGGGTGAACCTGCAATTCGAGGCCGAGTTCAAGTCGGCTGAAGACTACCGCCGCGACTATGACGTGGTGGTGGCGACGGACGGGATCAACAGCCTCGTGCGCCGGGAGTATGCCGAGGTCTTCAAGCCCGACATCGATCAGCGGCTGGTCAAGTTCATCTGGCTGGGCACGCACCAGAAGTTCGACGACGCCTTCACCTTCATCTTCGAGGAGACCGAGTGGGGCTGGTTCTGGGCGCATGTCTACCAGTTCGACGCCGATACGGCGACCTTCATCGTCGATTGCATGCCCGAGACCTGGGACCGGGCTGGCTTTGCCGACATGTCGAAGGAAGAGATCGTCGCCACCTGCCAGAGCATTTTCGCAAAGCACCTGGGCGGGCATGACCTGATGTCGAACGCCAACCACCTGCGCGGTTCGGCGGTCTGGATGCAGTTCCCGCGCGTGCTGTGCGAGCAGTGGTACAACGGCAATGTCGTGCTGATGGGCGATGCGGCGGCGACGGGGCACTATTCCATCGGCTCGGGGTCGCGGCTGGCTTTCGACTCGGCGATTGCGCTGGCGGATTACCTGCAGTCCGAGCCGACGCTGGAAGCAGCCTTCCAGCGCTATCAGGACGAGCGGCGGGTCGAGGTGCTGCGCCTGCAATCGGCGGCGCGGAACTCGCTGGAATGGTTCGAGCGGGTCGAGCGCTACCTCGACATGGCGCCGATGCAGTTCGCCTATTCTTTGCTGACCCGCAGCCAGCGGATTTCGCATGAGAATTTACGCTTGCGCGACCCGGAATGGTTGCGGAAGGCCGAGGACTGGTTCCAGGCCCAGGCCGGGGGGCAGGCGGGACGGCAACCGATGTTCGCGCCGTTCCAGCTGCGGGACATGCGGCTGGAAAACCGCGTCGTCGTCTCCCCGATGGCGCAGTACAAGGCGGTGGATGGCTGCCCGACCGACTGGCATTTCGCGCATTACGCGGAGCGGGCGAAAGGCGGCGCGGGGCTGGTCTATGTGGAAATGACCTGCGTTTCGCCCGAAGGCCGGATCACGCCGGGTTGTCCGGGGCTCTATGCTCCCGAGCATGAGGTGGCCTGGAAGCGGCTGGTCGATTTCGTTCATGCCGAGACGAAGGCGAAGCTCTGCTGCCAGATCGGTCATTCGGGGCGGAAAGGCAGCACGCAGCTTGGCTGGGAGGAGGGCGATGCCCCGCTTGCATCGGGCAACTGGCCGGTGATGAGCGCGAGTGCGCTGCCGTGGAGCGAAGGGAACGCGGTGCCGAAGGCGATGACGCGGGCCGATATGGACATGGTGCGGGATCAGTTCGTTGCCTCGACCCGGATGGCCACGCGCGCCGGATTTGACATGATCGAACTTCATGCGGCGCATGGCTATCTGATCTCATCCTTCATAAGCCCGAAATCGAACATCCGTGACGATGAGTATGGCGGGAGCCTGGAGAACCGCCTGCGCTGGCCGCTGGAAGTTTTCCGGGCGATGCGTGCGGTCTGGTCTGCGGACAAGCCGATGTCGGTCCGCATCTCGGCGAGTGACTGGGTGGGCGACGAAGGCGTGACACCGGAGGAAGCGGTGGAGATCGCCAAGGCCTTCGCCGCGACCGGGGCGGATATCATCGACGTCAGCGCCGGGCAGACCAGCACGGACGCGAAGCCGGTCTATGGCCGGATGTTCCAGACCCCGTTCAGCGACCGCATCCGCAACGAGGCGGGGCTGGCGACCATCGCGGTGGGCAACATCACCGAGGCGGATCAGGTGAACGGCATTCTCTTGGCAGGGCGCGCCGATCTGGTGGCGCTGGCGCGACCGCATCTGGCCGATCCCTACTGGACGCTGCATGCGGCGGTGAAGGCGGGGGACGAGAGCGTCTTCTGGCCGAACCCCTATCTGAATGGCCGCGATCAGGCGTTGCGGTTGCAGGCGCGGGCGCAAGAGGTGATCCGGGTATGACCTTTGCGGGCAAGCGCGTGCTGATCACGGGGGGCGGCTCGGGGGCTGGCGCCGACCTTGCGCGCGGCTTTGCCGGTGCGGGGGCGGAGGTGGTGATCTCGGGCCGCCGCGCCGAGGCGTTGCAAGCGGTGGCCGAGCCGCTAGGCGCGCGCTGGGTCACTGCCGACGTGACCGACGAGGCCTCGGTCGCGGCAATGTTCCGGGAGGCCGGGCCTTGCGACATCGTCATCGCCAATGCGGGCGCGGCGGACAGCGGGGTGATGGCGAAGACGACGCTGGCGCAGTGGAACGCGATGCTTGCGGTGAACCTGACCGGGGTGTTCCTGACCTTCCGCGAGGCCCTGGGCCAGTTCCGCGGCGAGGGGCGGCTGATTGCCGTGGCCTCGACGGCGGGGCTGAAGGGCTATGCCAAGGTCGCGCCCTATGCGGCGGCGAAGCATGGGGTGGTGGGGCTGGTGCGGTCGCTGGCGCTGGAGGTGGCGCGGAAGGCGATCACGGTCAATGCGATCTGCCCGGGGTTTCTGGACACGCCGATGACCGATCATTCGGTGCAGGTGATTGCCGGGAAGACCGGGAAATCGCTGGCCGAGGCCCGCGCGGCGCTGGAGGGTCTCAGCCCGCAGGGGCGGCTTTACCAGCCATCCGAGGTGACGGCTGCGGCGCTGTACCTGGCCTCGGACGCGGCGCGGGGGGTGAACGGGACTTGCCTGACCATTGCGGGGGGCGAGCTGTGAGCGAGGGATCGAAGCGACGGCTGAAGATGTGGATCCGGCTTCTGGGCGTGACCCGGTCGGCGGAGAACGGGTTGCGCGAATACCTGCGGGTGACGCACGAGACGACGCTGCCGCGCTTCGACGTGATGGCCGCGCTTTTTCGCCGCCGCGAGGGCGTGACGATGAGCGAGCTTTCCCGGATGCTGCTGGTGTCGAACGGCAATGCGACGGCGGTGGTCGACCGGCTGGAGGGCGAGGGGCTGGTGCGCCGGACGCCATCCGAGGTGGACCGCCGGACGGTGCATGTGGCGCTGACGCCGGAGGGGACAGCGGCGTTCGAGGCCATGGCCGAGGGTCATGAGGCCGAGGTTGCGCGACTGTTTGCCGGGCTGACCGAAGAGGAACTGGACCAGATGACCGCGATCCTGAAGGGGATGGGAAAATGAGCATTGTGGCGATGACCGAACTGGCGGGGCTGAAGCCGCAACATTTTCTGTGGGAGGTGAAGGACCGGATCGCCGTGATCCGGCTGAACCGGCCCGACCGGAAGAACCCCTTGACCTTCGACAGCTATGCGGAACTCCGCGACACGTTCCGGGCGCTGGTCTATGCCGACGACGTGGACGTGGTGGTCTTCGCCTCGAACGGGGGGAATTTCTGTTCCGGCGGCGATGTGCATGACATCATCGGCCCGCTGATCGGCTTGCCGATGAAGGAGCTGCTGGCCTTTACCCGGATGACCGGCGATCTGGTCAAGGCGATGATTTCCTGCGGGAAGCCGATCATCGCGGCGGTGGACGGGGTGGCGGTGGGGGCCGGGGCGATCATCGCCATGGCCTCGGACCTGCGGCTGGCGACTCCGGCAGCGAAATGCGCGTTCCTCTTCACCCGGGTCGGGCTGGCGGGCTGCGACATGGGGGCCTGTGCCATGCTGCCGCGGATCGTCGGGCAGGGACGGGCGGCGGAGCTGCTGTACACTGGCCGGGTGTTGGGGGCCGAGGAGGGCGAGCGCTGGGGCTTCTGGAACGCGCTGCATCCGGCGGAGGTGCTGGAGGCGGAAGCGATGGCGCTGGCGCGGCGGCTGGCTTCGGGGCCGGTTTTTGCGCATGGGATCACCAAGACGCAGCTGAACCAGGAATGGAACATGGGGCTGGAGCAGGCGATCGAGGCCGAGGCGCAGGCGCAGGCGATCTGCATGCAGACGAAGGACTTCGAGCGGGCGTATCGGGCCTTCGTAGCCAAGGAAAAGCCGGTGTTTCAAGGGGACTGACGGCGGACCGGGGGCTTCGCGCCCCCGGACCCCCGCGGGATATTTGCGGACAGATGAAATGAGCGACAGAAGCTTCCTTGACTGGCCATTCTTCGAGCCCTGCCATCGCGAGCTGGCGGCGTTGGAGGACTGGTGCGCGGCAAACCTGCCGGTGGCCCATGACGATGTGGACGCGGCCTGCAAGGGGCTGGTCGCGGCGCTGGGGGCTGGCGGCTGGCTGAAGCATTCGGGCGCCGGCGAGGGCGAGCGACTGGACGTACGCTCGCTGTGCCTGATCCGCGAGACGCTGGCGCGGCATGACGGGCTGGCGGATTTCGCCTTTGCGATGCAGGGGCTGGGAATGGGCGCGGTGTCGCTGTTTGGCACGGCGGCGCAGCGGGAGTGGCTGGAGAAGACGCGGGCGGGCAAGGCGATTTCCGGCTTCGCGCTGACCGAGCCGGGATCGGGGTCGGACGTGGCGGCGACCGCGACGACGGCGGAGCGGGTACAAGGCGGCTGGCGGTTGTCGGGCGAGAAGTCCTATATCTCGAACGGCGGCATTGCCGATGTCTATGTGATCTTCGCGCGGACCGGCGAGGCGCCGGGGGCGCGGGGGCTGTCGGCTTTTCTGATGCCCGCCGATGTGCCGGGGCTGGAGGTGGTCAGCCGGATCGAGGTCATCGCTCCGCATCCGCTGGCGCATCTTAGGCTGACGGATGTCGAGTTGCCGGAGACGGCGCTGATCGGCAAGCCTGGCGAGGGGTTCAAGATCGCCATGTCGGTGCTGGACGTGTTCCGGTCGACCGTGGGGGCGGCGGCGCTGGGGTTCGCGCGGCGGGCGCTGGACGAGGCGCTGGCACGGGTGCAAGTCCGCCGGATTCAGGGGCAGGCTTTGAGCGAGTTGCAACTGGTTCAGGGCCATCTGGCCGACATGGCGCTGGAGATCGACGCCTCGGCCCTGCTGGTCTATCGCGCGGCCTGGGTGAAGGATCAGGGCGCGGCGCGGGTCAGCCGGGAGGCGGCAATGGCGAAGCTGTTCTCCACCGAGGCGGCGCAACGGGTGATCGACATGGCGGTGCAATTGCACGGCGGCGACGGGGTGCGGCAGGGCTTTGCGGTAGAGGGCCTCTATCGCGAAATCCGCGCCCTGCGGATCTACGAAGGGGCGAGCGATGTGCAACGCATCGTGATCGCCAGAAGCATTCTGGGATAGCAAGGGAGGGACGAATGGCGGATCTTGACGGCGGGATCACCCGCGACGGCACGGCCTATCACGGGCGGATGCTGAACATCCTGGGGCAGCGGTATTTCCCGAAAGCCTCCTGCGACACGAGTTTCAGCTTCGAGACGAACAGCGAGCCGGGCCAGTTCGTGCCGGTCCATGTCCACCCGACACAGGACGAGTTCATCCTGGTGCAGGAGGGCGAACTGCACCTGAAGCTGGATGGCGTCTGGTCGGTGGCCAAGGCGGGCGATCTGGTGCGGATGCCGAAGGGCGTGCCGCATGGCTATTTCAACAAGTCCGACAAGCCGGCGCGGGCGCTGTTCTGGGTCTCGCCCGCGGGCAAGCTGGAAGCGTTGTTCGAGACGCTGCATGACGTGACCGACATCCCGGCAGTGGTTGCGGCCTCGGCGGCGCATGACGTGGATTTCCTGCCGCCCGAGGCCAACGAGTAAGATGTACGAGCGCCTGATCCAGATCGAGTTCAACCACTGCGACCCGGCGGGGATCGTCTTCTATCCGCGCTATTTCGAGATGGTGAACTCGGTCATCGAGAATTTCTTTGCCGATGTGGTCGGGCGCTCCTTCGCGGCCATGCACAACGAGGGGGGCACCAACGGCGTGCCGACCGTGGCGATGGAGGCGGTGTTCCAGCGGCCCTCGCGGCTGGGCGACAAGGTGCGCTTCACCCTGCGGGTGGAGCGGGTCGGCGGGTCGTCGGTGAAGATGGGGATCGAGGCGCAGGGGCCGGAGGGGCTGCGGCTGAAGGTCGGGATGACGCTGGCCTGGATCGACCGGATGAAGGCCGCGCCCTGGCCTGCAGAGATGCGGGCGGCGCTGGAGAGCTACAAGGAGAAGCAGGATGCATGAGGCCCTTAACCCGAAGCACTGGAAACCGGCGCGGGGATATTCCAACGGCGTTGCCGCCGAGGGGCGGATGGTCTTCACCGGCGGGATCATCGGCTGGAACGCTGACCAGGAGTTCGAGACGGATGACTTTGTGGGCCAGGTCGATCAGGCCTTGCGGTCGATCGTCGAGATCCTGGCCTGTGCGGGCGCCGGGCCGGAGCATCTGGTCAGGCTGACCTGGTATGTCACCGACAAGCGCGAATACCTGGAGCGGCTGAAGGATCTGGGTGCGGTCTACAAGGCGGTGATCGGTCGGACCTATCCGGCGATGGCGCTGGTGCAGGTCGTGGCGCTGGTCGAGGACCGGGCGAAAGTGGAAATCGAGGCGACCGCCGTCATTCCCGGCAAATAGGACAGACGACGCAGGGTTTGGGAGGACCCGTCAATGCTTGGACCGACAGGACATACCGACAGCTTCACGCGCGACCGCCTGCCCGCTTCGGAGGATTGGCCGGAAATCGGTCTGGCGGGTTTCGACTATCCCGACTGGCTGAATGCGGGGGTGGAGCTGACCGATGCGATGGTCGCCAAGGGCTTTGGCGACAACACCGCGCTGATCGGCAACGGGCGGAGCCGCACCTACAAGGAACTCGCCGACTGGTCGAACCGGATCGCGCATGCGCTGGTCGAGGAGTACGGGGTCAAGCCGGGGAACCGCGTGCTGATCCGCAGCGCGAACAACCCGGCGATGGTGGCCTGCTGGCTGGCCGCGACAAAGGCCGGGGCGGTGATCGTCAACACCATGCCGATGCTGCGGGCGGGGGAGCTGGGCCAGATCGTCGACAAGGCCGAGATCAGCCATGCGCTTTGCGACACCCGGCTGATGGAGGAGCTGGTCGCCTGCGCCAAGGGCTCGCGCCACCTGCGCACGGTGATCGGCTTCGACGGGACGGCGAACCATGATGCGGAACTGGATCGGGCGGCGCTGTCGAAGTCGGTGAAGTTCCAGGCGGTGCAGACCGGCCGCGACGATGTGGCGCTGCTGGGCTTCACCTCCGGCACGACGGGCGAGCCGAAGGCCACGATGCATTTCCACCGCGACCTGATGATCATCGCCGACGGCTATGCCAAGGAAGTGCTGGGCGTCACGCCCGAAGATGTTTTCGTCGGCTCGCCCCCGCTGGCCTTCACCTTTGGCCTCGGCGGGCTGGCAGTCTTTCCCTTGCGCTTCGGGGCGGCGGCGGCGCTTCTGGAGCAGGCAAGCCCGCCGAACATGATCGAGATCATCCAGAAGCACCGGGCGACGGTCTGCTTCACCGCGCCCACCGCCTACCGGGTGATGCTGAAGGCGATGGCGGAAGGCGCGGACCTGTCGTCGCTGCGGGCTGCGGTCAGCGCGGGCGAAACCCTGCCCGGCCCGGTCTACGACGAATGGATGCAGAAGACCGGCAAGCCGATGCTGGACGGGATCGGCGCGACCGAAATGCTGCATATCTTCATCACCAACCGTTTCGACGACCACAGCCCCGCCTGCACGGGGCGGCCCGTGACCGGCTACGAGGCGCGGATCGTGGGCGAAGACATGGCCGAACTTCCCCGCGGGGAAATCGGGCGGCTGGCCGTGCGGGGGCCGACGGGCTGCCGTTACCTGTCCGACAAGCGGCAGAAGACCTATGTCAAGCAGGGCTGGAACCTGACCGGCGACAGCTTCTGGCAGGACGAGGACGGTCGCTTCCACTTTGCCGCCCGGTCCGACGACATGATCATCTCGGCGGGCTACAATATCGCGGGGCCGGAGGTGGAAGCCGCGCTGTTGTCGCATCCGGCGGTGCTGGAATGCGCGGTGATCGGCGCCCCGGACGAGGACCGCGGCCAGGTGGTCGAGGCGCATGTCGTGCTGGCCGAGGGTCATGCGCCGGATGCGCTCTTGGTGAAGATCCTGCAGGACCATGTGAAGCGCGCCATAGCGCCCTACAAATATCCCCGCCGTGTCGTCTTTACCGACGCTTTGCCCAAGACCCAGACCGGCAAGATCCAGCGGTTCCGGCTGCGGGACTGAGGGAGTCGAGAATCCGCTTGTAAACCGCCCCTTTCGCGGGCATATCGCCCGGCGGAAGCCTGCGGCCAACCGCGGGCCAATCTGCAATGGAGAGACCATGGCCAAGGAAGACATTCTCGAATTCCCCGGTGTCGTGAAGGAACTCCTGCCCAACGCGACATTCAAGGTCGAACTCGAGAACGGCCATGAACTGATCGCGACGATGGCAGGCAAGATGCGCAAGAACCGCATCCGGGTTCTGGCCGGCGACAAGGTGCAGGTCGAGATGACCCCCTACGACCTGTCGAAGGGCCGCATCAACTATCGCTTCAAGTAAGTTGCGGTTCATTCTGGGATCAGGCAGCCCGCGCCGCAAGGAGTTGCTGGCGCAACTGGGAATCGTGCCCGACCTGATCCTGCCCCCCGACATCGACGAGGATCCCCGCAAGGGTGAGCTTCCGCGCCCCTATTGCCTGCGTCTGGCGCGGGAGAAGGCGCTGGCTGTCCCGGCGGGGCCGGAGGATGTGGTTCTCTGTGCCGATACCACCGTCGCGCTGGGGCGCCGCATCCTGGGCAAGCCTGCCGATGCGGGCGAGGCGGCGGCCTTTCTGACCGCTCTGGGCGGGCGGCGGCATCAGGTGATCACCGCACTTGCCGTACGGCGGGGCGAAAGGGTTCTGGCACGCGAGTCGGTCAGCACCGTGAAGATGAAGCGGCTGTCGGATGCCGAGCTGAACGCCTATCTTGCCAGCGGCGAATGGCAGGGCAAGGCGGGCGGCTATGGGATCCAGGGCCTCGCCGGGGCGCTGATCCCGTGGATTTCCGGATCCTTTACCGGAATCATGGGCCTGCCGGTCGCCGAGACGGCGGCGCTACTAACGGCGATCGGCTATCCGGTATGGAGACAGGAATGAAGGGTCGCGTGCTGGTTCTGGACCAGATTGACGGTCGTCAGGCGGCGGCGCTCTTGGTGGACGGGCGGCTGGAAGAGCTTGCCATCGACCCGAAGGACGACGTGGCGATCCCCGGTGCGATCTACCGCGCCGTGGCCGACCGCCCCGTGAAGGGCCAGGGCGGCATCTTCGTGAAGCTGCCCGAGGGTTCGGGCTTCCTGCGCCAGATTTCCGGTGTTGCGCCCGGCCAGCGCCTCCTGGTGCAGGTGACAGGCCCGACCGAACCCGGCAAGGCGGTTCCGGTCAGCATCCGCCTTCTGTTCAAGTCGCGCTTCGCGATCATCACACCCGATGCTCCCGGCCTGAACATCTCGCGCAAGATCAAGGACGAAGACCGCAGGGCCGAGCTGTCCGCCATGGCCGAAGCCGGGATGGCGGGGGCAGATGACCGGCTGGGCCTGATCCTGCGCTCCGGCTGCCTTGAGGCCGAGGACACCGCCATCGCCGAGGATATCGCGGCCATGCGCGGGCTTGCCGAGGCCGTGCTGGCCGATTCCTCCGGCCCTCCCGAGCTTCTGGTCGATGGCCCCTCGGCCCATGATCTCGCCTTCCGCGACTGGCTCGACCCGGCGGTGGACGATGCCGACACCGATCCCGATAGCTTTGACCGCCACGGAGTGATCGAGGCGCTGGAAGCCCTGCGGACCCCCCAGGTGATGCTTGAAGCCGGGGCACATATGATGATCGAGCCGACCCGTGCGCTGGTCTCGGTCGATGTGAACACCGGCCCCGACACCTCGCCCGCCGCAAGCCTGAAGGCCAACATCGCCACCGCCCGCGACCTGCCGCGTCAGCTGCGGCTTCGGGGCCTGGGCGGTCAGGTGGTGGTGGACTTCGCGCCGATGCCGAAACGCGACCGTCACATCCTGGACCAGGTGCTGAAAGCCGCCTTCAAGACCGAGGGCGAGACAAACCTCGCAGGCTGGACGACCTTGGGCCTGTACGAACTCACCCGCAAGCGCGACCGCCTGCCCTTGGCCGACCTCTTGCCCCGCGACCTGCCATGAGCGAGTGCCCGATCTGCGGCAAGCCCGCCACCTCTCACTACCGCCCCTTCTGCTCGCGCCGCTGCTCCGACGTCGACCTGGGCCGCTGGTTGACCGAGGGCTACAGCATCCCCGCCGCAAGTGAAGACGAGGCCGAGGGGCCCGGTCCCGACGACACCCCGCCAAAGCCGCACTAAGGGACGTTTTCCCTCTGGACAGCCCCCCGCAGCTTGGGTATCACGCCGCCACCCAACGGTGCCCAGATAGCTCAGTTGGTAGAGCAGCGGATTGAAAATCCGCGTGTCGCTGGTTCGATTCCGGCTCTGGGCACCACTTAAATCCTTAAAATCGCTATCTTTTGTTTTCATTCCGATTTCTCTTTCAGTTCGGGTTTGACGCTTTTGGCGGAAGGTTTGACAAATCGCGCCCGCCGCGCGTTCTCGGTTTCGAGAGTCGCCATCGTCTCGCGGTTCTTCGCCGCAAGGTTGGCAGAGCGCGAATAGTGTCGCGCCATGGACAGGGTTTTCTGCCCCAGAAGGTCGGCAATGCGGCGTTCATCGAGCCCTGCCTCGCGCAGCGTGGTTGCAACCGTGTGGCGCAGGCCCTTGAGGGTGAGGCCGGGCTGGATCAGCGCCTCGGCCTCAAGCCCCGTCTTGAAGCGGTGCCAGACGGTGGAGAAGCCGTTGTAGGTCCATTGCTCGCCGCGTGAATTGGCCAGCAGGGCGGGCGCATCGTGCTGCGGCGCCTGTTTCAGGGCCGCATGCAGCGTCGGGCCGATGGGAATGGCGACTTCGACCCCGGTCTTGCCCCGCACGCCCCAGATGGTTTCGCCATCGATCTGATCGCGCCGCAGGTTCAGCGCGTCGGACGGATCGAGGCCGGTGTTCATCAGCACGGCCAGAACCACCCTCACATGGGGCGGCGCGTGTTCGAGGACGATGTCGCATTGCTCGGGCTCCCACGGGCGGTTGGCATAGGCGAGCTTGGCCGGGCGGGGCTTCGGGATCACGCCCGTGGCGAAGTTGGCGGAGATCAGGCCCTTGGGGATGGCGAAGCGGAAGACCTCGCTCAGGCAGGTCCGCAGCATGTTCGCACGGCGCC
>JAGPEG010000184.1 GCA_018057165.1 Tabrizicola sp. | reverse complement strand
GGTCTGATCCGCGACGGCATCGACGCCGCACTCGACGCCTCGCCCTACAAGACCCTGGCCGAGTTCGACACGCCGGACTGGGCGCCGCCGGAAGCCCAGCAATGGGCGGCGGGCCAGATCACCCGCTTCGGCGCCGAAATCGTCGGCGTGGTTGCCGCGAATGACGGCACCGGCGGCGGCGCGGTTGCGGCCTTCAAGGCGGCGGGCGTCGACCCGGTTCCCCCGGTGACGGGCAACGACGCGACCATCGCGGCCTTGCAACTGATCATCTCGGGCGACCAGTACAACACGATCTCCAAGCCTTCGGAAATCGTGGCGGCGGCGGCGGCGAATGTGGCCGTGGCCTTCCTGAAGGGCGAAACCCCGGAAGCGAAGACCACGCTTTACAACACGCCGTCCGAGCTCTTCGTCCCCGCAGTCGTGACGGCGGAGAACATCAAGGCGGAAATCTTCGACAAGGGCATCAACACCCCCGAGGAAATCTGCACGGGCGAGTATGCTGAAGGCTGCAAGGCGCTGGGGATCACCCAGTAAGCCGGAAACCGGCCCGGTCCCTTTGCGGGGCCGGGCACCATTGGGGGGAAGAAATCATGCAGGCACGCGAAAGACTGCCCGCGAAGGGCGAGTGCATCCTGTCGCTGCGCGGCGTGTCGAAACGCTTCGGCGCGGTGTCCGCCCTGACCGACATCGAGCTTGACGTCCATGCGGGCGAAGTCGTGGCGCTGGTCGGCGACAACGGCGCGGGCAAATCGACGCTGGTCAAGGTCCTGGCGGGCGTCCACCAGCCGACCGAGGGCAGCATCACCTACATGGGCCGCCCCGTCTCGCTGGACACCCCCGCCAAGGCACTGGAGATGGGCATCGCCACGGTCTTCCAGGATCTCGCTCTGTGCGAAAACCTTGATGTGGTGGCGAATCTGTTCCTCGGCCACGAGCTTTCGCCCTGGCGGCTGGACGAGGTGCAGATGGAGGTCCGGGCCTGGACGCTCCTCAAGGAACTCGCCGCCCGCATCCCTTCGGTCCGCGAACCTGTCGCCTCGCTTTCGGGTGGCCAGCGCCAGACCGTCGCCATCGCGCGCTCGCTGCTGCTTGACCCCCGCATCATCATGCTGGACGAACCCACGGCGGCGCTGGGGGTGGCACAAACCGCCGAGGTGCTGAACCTGATCGAGCGGGTCCGCGACCGCGGCCTTGGCGTCATCATCATCAGTCACAACATGGAAGACGTCCGCGCCGTGGCCGACCGGATCGTCGTGCTGCGGCTTGGGCGGAACAACGGCACCTTCAGCGCGGACATCTCGCATCAGGACCTTGTCGCCGCGATCACCGGGGCCAGCGAGAATTCGGTGTCGCGCCGGCAGGAACGCCTGGCCGCCGAAGCAGGGGGGGCACCGGCATGACCAACAAACCGACACTCGACCGGGCCGATGCCCGCGTCCGCCATGACGACAGCCTGAAAGGCGCGCTGAAGGATTTCACCGACCGGCTGCGCTCCGGCGACCTCGGGATGCTGCCCGTCATCGTCGGGCTGATCCTGATCTCCACCGTGTTTTCCGCGCTGAACCCGGTGTTCCTGGCGCCGAACAACCTGGTGAACCTTCTGTTCGACTGCGCCACTGTCGGCGTCATTTCGCTTGGCATCGTCTGCGTGCTGATGCTGGGGGAAATCGACCTTTCCGTCGGCTCGATGAGCGGGCTTGCCTCGGCGATGATCGGGGTCCTCTGGGTCAATGCGGGCGTGTCCCTCCCCCTCGCCATCCTCGCCGCCCTCGCCTGTGGCGCGCTGATCGGCGCGGTCTACGCGATCCTCTTCAACCGGCTTGGAATGCCCAGCTTCGTCTCCACCCTCTCGGGACTGCTCGCGATCCTTGGCCTCCAGCTTTACATCCTCGGCCCCACCGGCTCGATCAACCTGCCCTTCGCCTCGCCGCTGGTGGGCTTCGGCCAGCTCTGGATTCTCCCGGCCTGGCTTTCCTATCTTCTCGGCCTGCTGCCGGGGGCCGTGATGATCTGGGTCGGCCTGTCGGTGATGAAGCAACGCGAGGCGGCGGGGCTGTCCTCGCAACCCCTCACCCGCCTGGTGCTGAAGGCCGCCGCCCTGACCGTGGCGCTGGAAGGCGCGATCTACTACCTGCATCTTGGCCGCGGCGTGCCGGTGATGTTCGGCCTTTTCCTTCTGCTGGCGGTGATCCTGAACTACGGCCTCACCCGCACCCAATGGGGCCGCTCGATGTTCGCCGTCGGCGGCAACCGCGAGGCCGCGCGGCGGTCGGGCATCAACGTCCGCAAGATCTACCTTTCGGCCTTCATGCTCTGCTCCACGCTTGCCGCCCTTGGTGGTGTCCTCTCGGCCTCGCGCCTTGCCTCCTCCAGCCAGCAGGCCGGGACCGGCGACGTGAACCTGAACGCCATCGCGGCGGCGGTGATCGGCGGCACCAGCCTTTTCGGCGGGCGCGGCTCTGCCTGGTCGGCGGTGCTGGGGATCATCGTGATCCAGGCGATTTCCAACGGGCTGACGCTTTTGAACCTGTCGTCATCCCTGCGTTACATGATCACCGGGGGCGTGCTTGCCGTCGCCGTGATCGTCGACAGCCTGGCCCGCCAGTCGCGCGTCAGCCATGGCCGCGGGTAAGGAGACGGTAATGACCGGAAGACTGAACGGAAAAGTGGCCGCGATCACCGGCGCGGCTTCGGGGATCGGGCTGGAATGCGCCCGCGCCCTGCTGGCGGAAGGCGCAAGGGTCGTGCTGATCGACCGCGCCGGGGACCGGCTGCAATCCATAAGCGCCGAACTGGGGCCGGATGCCCTGCCGCTGGTCGTCGATCTGCTTGACGGCGCGCAGGTCAGCGGCATGCTGCCCCGCATCCTGTCGCTCACCGGCCAGCTGGACATCTTCCACGCCAATGCCGGGGCCTATGTCGGCGGGCCGATCCAGGACGGCGACCCCGATGCCTGGGACCGGATGCTGAACCTGAACATCAACGCGGCCTTCCGGTCGATCCATGCGGTGCTCCCCCACATGATCGACCGGAAGACGGGTGACATCGTGCTGACCTCCTCGATTGCCGGTGTCGTGCCCGTGGTGTGGGAACCGATCTACACCGCCTCGAAATTCGCCGTGCAGGCCTTCGCCCACACCATCCGCCGCCAGCTTGCCCCGCATGGCATCCGCGTCGGCGCCGTTCTGCCCGGCCCGGTGGTGACGGCGCTGCTGGACGACTGGCCCAAGGCCAAGATGGACGAGGCCCTGGCCAACGGCAGCCTGATGCAGCCGATCGAGGTGGCCGAGGCCGTGCTGTTCATGCTCACCCGCCGCAAGGGCGTGGTGGTGCGCGATCTGGTGATCCTGCCCAATTCGGTGGACCTCTGACATGCTGATCGGGGTCGATGTCGGAACCGGATCGGCGCGGGCGGGGGTGTTCGACGCCACGGGCAAGCTCCTTGGCGTCGGCAAGCATCCCGTCACCATGTGGCAGGAGCCGGGCGAGATCGTCGAGCAATCCTCCGACCAGATCTGGCAGGCGGTCTGCGCGGCGGTGCATGAGGCGATGGCCGCTTCCGGCATCGACCCCGCCGCCGTCAAGGGTATCGGCTTCGACGCCACCTGCTCCTTGGTCGCCGTCGGGGACCGGGGTCAGGGCATTCCCGTCGGCCCTTCGGGCGACCCCACCCGCAATGTCATCGTCTGGATGGACCACCGCGCGCAAGCCGAGGCGGAAGAGATCAACGCCGGCGGTCATCCCGTCCTCGACTATGTCGGCGGCCGCATCTCGCCCGAGATGGAGACGCCCAAGCTTCTCTGGCTTGCCCGCCACCTGCCGCAAAGCTTTGCCGGGGCCTCGCAGTTCTTCGACCTTTCGGACTATCTGACCTGGCGCGCCACCGGCAACCTGGCGCGGTCGTCCTGTACCGTCACCTGCAAATGGACCTACCTTGCGCATGAAGGGCGCTGGGACGCCGGGTATTTCCGCGCCATCGGTCTGGGCATGCTGGCCGACGAAGGCTTCGCCCGGATCGGGACCGTCGTCGTCCCGCCCGGCACCGCCCTTGGCCCCTTGCGCCCCGAAGCCGCCCGCGACCTTGGCCTGCCCGAGACCGTCACCGTCGCCGCCGCCCTGATCGACGCCCATGCCGGGGGCCTTGGCACGCTGGGCGTCGCGCTTCCCGACAGCGACCCGGACCCCACGCACCGCCTCGCCTATATCTTCGGCACCTCTGCCTGCTCGATGGCCTCGACCCGTGACGCCACTCCGGTTCCCGGCGTCTGGGGCCCCTATTACGGTGCCATGCTCCCCGGCCTCTGGCTGAACGAGGGCGGCCAATCCGCCGCCGGGGCCGCGCTTGACCATCTTGTCCACCTGCACCGCGATGCCCCGGCCATCGAGACCGAGGCCCGCGCCCAGGGCCGGTCGCTCATCGCCCATGTCGCCGACCATGCCGCGCGCATGGCCTCCGACCCGCTCGCCGCGATCCTCGCGCTGGAAGACCTGATCGTGGTGCCGGAATTCCTTGGCAACCGCTCGCCCTTCGCCGATCCGCAGGCCCGCGCGGTGATTTCGGGCCTTGGTCTCGACCACGGGATCGACAGCCTGGCGCGGCTTTACCTCTCCGGGCTATGCGGCATCGGCTACGGGCTGCGGCAGCTTCTCGACCGCTTCTCGGATCGCGGCATCGCGATTTCCACGCTGATCGCCAGCGGCGGGGCAGCGCAAAGCGACCTCGCCTGCCAGATGCTTGCCGACAGCACCGGCCTTTCCGTCGCCTTGCCCGCCGCACCCGAACCCGTTCTCCTTGGCGCGGCCATGCTGGGCGCCGTGGCAAGCGGCGTGCATGGCGATGCGGGGTCTGCGATGGCCGCCATGTCCGGCTCTGCACGCCTTTTCGTCCCGGCCTCCGGCGATCTCGCCGCCCTGCACATCCGGCGCTATGCCGGTTTCACCGCCCTGCAACAGGCCGCACGCGAAATCCGCACGCTCATCGCCGCGCCCTGAGCCAAGCGCGCCACCCCCCTGCATCGAAGGCTTTCCTGCCGGAATTTCGACGGCTATCCTGCCCCCATGTCGAAAAACCGCATCCTGTCGGCCCCGCCACCCGTGCCGCAGCTTCTGCGACCCGTGGCCCCGCCCACAAGGGTCAGCTTCGTCATTGTCCCGCGCTTCAACATGGCGACGCTGATCACCATGATCGAACCCCTGCGCGTCGCGAACTACCTCGCCCCCGAGCCGCTGTACCAGTGGGAAATCCTGTCGCCCGACGGTACCGAAATCCCCGCCTCGAACGGTCTCTCCATCACCGCCCAGCCGCTCGACGACCGCAACCGGCGCGGCGAGACGATCTTTGCGCTGGCCTCCTGGGGGGCCGAGGACTACGCCAACCGCGATCTTTTCGCCTGGCTGCGGCGCCAATCCCGCGACGGCGCCCGGCTCTGTGCGGTCGAGCTTGGCTGCTACCTCCTGGCGAAGGCGGGCCTTCTGACCGACCGGCAGCTTGCAACCCACTGGTCCTGGGCGCCGGGCTTTCAGGAACGCTACCCCGACATCCCGCTTGTCGAGCAGCTCTACACCCTCGGCGACAGCGTGCTGACCTGCGCCGGGGGCAT
>JAGPEG010000183.1 GCA_018057165.1 Tabrizicola sp. | reverse complement strand
GGTGCCGGGGGCGGTGGCCGGGTTTGACCACGCGCTGCGCCGCTTTGGCCGCAAGACCCTGGCCGACGCCCTGCAACCCGCGATCCGCCTCGCCGAAACCGGCATCCCCGCAAGCTGGTTCTGCACCCTGATGATCGCCTCGGAAATGGCGATCCTGTCCAGGGACGCGACCGCCGCCGCGATCTACCTTCCCGGCGGCGCCCCGCTGCAGCCCGGAGAAAGGCTGCACATCCCCGGCCTTGCCCGCACCCTGCGCCGCCTGGCCGAGACCGGGGCCGACGGCTTTTATCGCGGCGATCTGGGCCGCGATCTGGTGCGCGAGTTGCAGGCCCGGGGCAACCGGATGACGATGGAGGACCTGGCCGCCTATCAGGTGCAGGAATACGCGCCGATGGAGGCGCAGCATCGTGGCGCCACCCTCTATACCCCGGGCGAGCAAAGCGGCGGCCTTCGCCAGCGCGATTTCCTTTCCCACGTCGAAGGGCAGATGCCGGTTCCCCCCAGGGCCCCCGACGCGACAAGCTGGCGCATCTATGCCGACGCGTTGGAGTCGGCCTGGCGCGCCCATCGCGCCCGCAATGGCACCCTGGCCGAAGTTGGCAGTTCGACCTCGTCCTTGTCGGCGGCGGATGCCGAAGGCAACATGGTCGCCCTGACCTACACGCTGTTGGATCATTTCGGCGCTGGCATCACCCTGCCGGAAACCGGGCTCGCGCTGAACAACGGGGTCAGCTACTTCGACCCGCGCCCGGGCCTGCGGACCTCGATGGCGGGCGGCAAGCGGATCAATTCGTCGAACATGGTGCCCACCGTGGCCGTTCGCGATGGGCAGGCGCTGTTCGCCGTCGGCGCCTCGGGCGGCGATCTGATCATGCCCTGCGTGTCGCAGATTGCGGCGCTGATGCTGGATTTCTGCCTGTCGCTGGAAGAGGCGTTCCATTCACCCCGGCTGGACGCGTCGCACCGTGGCAGCCTGCGCGCCGACCCGCGGCTTGGCAGCGCCGTCCTCGACGAACTGGCGCGCCACTACGCGCTTGAAATCTCGGGCAATGTCGTGATGCCAAAGCTGTATGCCTGCCCTTCAGGGGTCGCGAGGGAAGGTGATCTGCTTGCCGGCATCAACGACCCGGCCCTTCCCGATGGCGGCGCTGCTGGCCCCAACGGCAGGTGACGAGGGAACACTGTCTTGTCCGGATGGGCTGGCAGCGGTGGTGCACATCAACTTGAGTCCTGGGGCAAGTCGAAGCCGTAGCTCGCTCTGGCGTCCTGATCGTCCTGCAAGGGCCTAGACCGTGTGGAAACTGCTGCTTGTGGTCGACAGCATTGACATCGTGGCCCGCGCTGAATCCCTCGAGGCGAACCCCGCCGCGACGAAATTGGTCGAAGTGGCCAGCATCAGCATCAACGACGTCTCGGCCGAGAACCGGTTGATCGCCGATGAGGAAGACAGTTCGGACGCCATCGACAAGCACGCCGCCGACTGGATGGCCGCGAACCAGTCGGCCTATGACGGTTGGCTGGCCGAGGCCCGCAAGGCCGCAGAGCAACCCATCCCGGGCAGCCGCAAGCCATCCGGACCTGGGCATCCCTCCCTATTGCCTGGGTTGCGCCAGCAGCCAGTCACGGACTTCCTGGGCTGCCTTCGACAACGCGACATCACGCGACCAGATGACATGAAAGTCGACGCCGGTGACCAGCCTGTGGTCCGTCAACCGCACCAGGGCGCCGCTCTCCACCATTCCCTGCACCAGATGGTGCCAGCCAAGGGCGACACCTTGCCCGGCCATGACGGACTGGATGACCAGAACATAGTCGTTGATCTGCAGCCCCTTCGGGACGTGACGCCGGTCGATTCCGACGGCCCGAAACCATTCGTTCCACGTCGCGGCAGAGCGGAAGGGCTCTTCCAGGTGGATCAGCTGATGGGACAGGAGTTCCGCTTCCGTTTCCGGCACGGCACGCCCCGCAAGGTATTTCGGTCCACAGACCGGATAGATTTCCTCTGCGGCCAGAGGCGCCGACCTGTACTGCGGCCAGTCGGCGGCATTTCCGCCGCGCACCGCCAGGGGGATGCCTTCGCCAAGCAGGTCAAGGTCCCGGTCAGCGGTCTGGATGCGCAGGTCGACATGGGGAAGGTCGGCCCGGAAAGCCGCCATGCGGGGCACCATCCAGAATGCCGCGAATGCCGTGGAACAGGACAGCGTCACGTGTCCGCCTGTCGCAACTGACCTTATGTCATGGGCCGACCGCTGGATATGCGACAGGCCGATCGAAACATCGGCATGGAAACGGGCTCCTGCCTCGGACAAGCGGACCCGCCGGTGTTCGCGCAGGAACAGGCTGGTGCCCAGATGCTCTTCCAGCTTTGCCACGGCATAGGACACGGCCGCCTGCGTCATGTTCAGTTCCTGCGCCGCGCCGGTGAAACTTGACAGCCGACCGGCCGCCTCGAAGACGACAAGGCTATTCAGCGAGGGCAACAGGCTTCGCAGGCTATCCATAAATTCTGCTTATCATCTCCATGAGATTTTTCCAGCGTCACATGCCCCTCCCCGATGGCTAGAGTCGCAGCAGGTTTTGGGAAGGCACGATCATGGCGGACGGCGACCTCGGCGGACAGGAAACGAAGCGCCAGCGCAGCGGGCGAAACCAGCGCCGTGAGGCGCGGTTGTCCGGCGATCAGGGCATCCGACGCCCCTACATCGTTCGGGGCATCCCCAGCTATGACATCCTCTCGGATGAAAGCCTTGCCGCCATCGAGGCGACCGCCGACCGCATCCTTGCCGAGATCGGCATCGAACTGCGCGAAGACACCGAATCCATGCGCCTCTACAAGCAGGCCGGTGCCGATGTAACCGACAAGGCCGAGGGCATCTGGCGCATCCGCTTCGAGCCCGGCATGCTGCGCGAAATCCTCAGGACCGCGCCGGCCGAGTTCACCCAGCATGCCCGCAACCCCGCCAACAGCGTGCGGATCGGCGGGAAGAACGTGGTCTTCGCCCCCTCCTACGGGTCGCCCTTCGTGATGGACCTCGACCGGGGCCGCCGCTACGGCACGATCGAGGATTTCCAGAACTTCATCAAACTCTCGCAGTCCTCGCCCTGGCTGCACCATTCGGGCGGCACCGTCTGCGAACCGACCGACCTGCCGGTGAACAAGCGCCACCTCGACATGGTCTATTCCCATATCCGCTATTCGGATCGTGGCTTCCTCGGCTCGATCACGGCGCCCGAACGCGCGGCGGACAGCGTCGAGATGGCGCGTATCCTGTTCGGGGCCGAATTCACCGATGCCAATTGCGTGGTGATGGGCAACTTCAACACCACCTCGCCGCTTGTGCTGGATGGGGTAACGGCGGCCGGCATCCGCACCTATGCGGCGGCGAACCAGGGCTCCATACACCTGCCCTTCCTGCTGGGCGGGGCCGTCGCGCCCCTGACCACGGCCGGCATGGTCGCGCAGGGACTGGCCGAGTCCATGGCCTCCTGCGCCCTGACGCAGCTTGTCCGGCCCGGTTCGCCGGCCATCCTCGCCTCCTTCTTCTCCTCCATGTCGCTCAGGACCGGCTCGCCCACCTTCGGCACGCCGGAACCGGCCATCGGATCGCTCGCCATGGGCCAGCTTGCCCGCCGACTGAACATGCCGCTGCGCTGCGCGGGGAACTTCTCGACCTCCAAGCTGCCCGACGGTCAGGCCATGCAGCAAAGCATGATGTCCATGATGTCCGCCGTTCAGGGCGGCGCGAACTACGTCCTGCACTCGGCGGGCTTCCTCGACGGTCTGCTGTCCATGTCCTACGAGAAGCTGGTGATGGACACCGACATGTGCGGCGCGCTTCACGCCTATCTCGACGGGATGGCGGTGAACGAGGATACGCTGGCCTTCGACGCCCTTGCGGAACTCGGCCCCGGCCAGCACCTCTTCTCTACCCAGCACACCCTGCGGCATTACGAAACCGCCTACTGGGACAGCGCGATCGACGACAACCAGCCGTGGGAGACATGGGACGAGCAGGGCGGCATCGACTCCGCCCAACGTGCCAACGCGCGCTGGAAGAAGCTGCTGCGCGACTACGAAGCCCCGCCGCTGGACGAGGGCCTGGACGAGGCGCTTCTCGACTTCATGGCCCGCCGCAAGGCTGAGATGGCTGACAGTTGGTACTGACCGCACGAGCGGCCTGACCGCCCGATCTCCCACTTTCACGGAAGGCAACGCCCGACCCGCGGTCAGGGCGGTGCCCTTTCACATCCCAACCACGCCAAGCAAGGGAAACATTGGCATGAGCAAGGACCTGATCGCCCGCCTGGACGACAAGCTGCGCGACAAACGCGAGACCTTCGACAGGATTCCCGTCATCGACGTGGCCCCCCTTCTGGATGGCTCCGACAAGATGGGCGTCGCGAAACAGATCCGCTGGGCGCTGTCGAATGCAGGGTTCATGTATGTCAAGAACCACGGCATCCCGCAGGCCTTCGTGGACGACGTCTTCGACGTCACCCGCCGCTTCTTCGACATGCCGATGGCCGACAAGATGGCGCTGCACGTGTCGAAATCCGATGTGGCCCTGCGCGGTTACATCGAACCCTTCGGCGAGAACACCGACCCCGGCAAGACCCGCGACCTGAAGGAATGCTTCGACATCGGCCCGGAACGCGCCACGCTGCAGGGCCCGTTCTTCGGCCCCAACCAGTGGCCCGCGACCTTCCCGCAATTCCAGGATCTGGTCTATGGCTACCACGAGAAGATGGTGACGCTGTCCAAACAGCTCCTGCGGGGGATCGCCCTCAGCCTCGACCTGCCCGAGACGCATTTCGAAGGCATCATGCAGGACCCGATCAGCATCCAGCGCCTGCTGCACTACCCGCCGCAGAACGGGATCGCCGACAAGGACATCATCGGCATCGGCGCGCATACCGACTACGGCAACCTGACCATCCTCGCGCAGGACGACGTGGGTGGCCTGCAGGTGATGAACCGCGAAGGCAACTGGGTCGACGGAACGCCGATCCGCGGGGCCTTCGTCATCAACATCGGCGACCTGATCCAGAAGCTGACGAATGACGTCTACCTTGCCAACATGCACCGCGTGTTCAACACCTCGGGACGCGAACGGTATTCGATCCCGTTCTTCATCGACGCCGACTTCGACGCGGTGATCGCACCGCTTCCCTCCTGCGTGACCGAGGCGAATCCGCGGCGCTACCAGCCCGTCACCTGCGGCGCGCACAAGTTCGGCCGCTTCGTCGCAAGCTACGCCCATCTGCAGAGGCCTGCCGCATGACGCTCGGCACCGGCGGGCCATCGCCCGCCGGGGGCAATGCGGAACGGGTTTCAACATGCCGGAGGCAAGGCCCGACGGTCGGCCATCGGGCAAGCACGTTCAGGCGATCATCACGGCGCAAGGGGCGGGAAGCGGACGGTGACAGTCGCATCACGAGGCCGCGCTGGTGCTTCTGCCGGTGATTGAACGGCTGCTCTAGGCGGCCGGGTTCCGTAGGATGGGCAATATTGCCCATCCTACGGGCCGTCATCACAGTTTTCCGGTCAGCTCCGGCACGGCCTGGAACAGGTCGGCCACCAGGCCGTAGTCGGCGACCTGGAAGATCGGGGCCTCTTCGTCCTTGTTGATGGCGACGATGACCTTGCTGTCCTTCATC
>JAGPEG010000182.1 GCA_018057165.1 Tabrizicola sp. | reverse complement strand
GATGTGCTATGAGCATGGCGGGATGATCGATGACGGCACGGTGTTCCGGCTGGGCCGCGACCAGTTCCGCTGGATCGGCGGGGATGACTATTCCGGCCTCTGGCTTCGCGAGCAGGCAGAAAAGCTGGGACTGAAGGTGATGGTGCGCAGCAGCACCGACCAGTTGCACAACCTGGCAGTCCAGGGGCCGAACAGCCGCGAGATCATGAAGCGCGTGATCTGGACGGCGCCGCACCAGCCGACGATCGAGGAACTGGGCTGGTTCCGCTTCACGGTGGGCCGCATTGGCGGCGCGAGCGGCGCGCCGGTGATGGTGTCGCGGACGGGGTATACCGGCGAACTGGGGTTCGAGGTGTTCTGCCATCCGAAGGACGGCTCGGCGGTCTTTGATGCGATCTGGGAGAATGGTGCCGATCTGGGACTGCGGCCCATGGGCCTTGCCGCGCTGGACATGGTGCGGATCGAGGCGGGGCTGATCTTCGCGGGCTATGACTTCAGCGACCAGACCGACCCGTTCGAGGCCGGGATCGGCTTCACGGTGCCCTTGAAGTCGAAGACCGACGATTTCGTGGGCCGCGAGGCGCTGATCCGGCGGAAAGAGCATCCGTCGCGCAAGCTTGTCGGGCTCGACATCGATTCGAATGTCGATGTGGGTCACGGCGACTGCCTGCATGTGGGCCGGGCGCAGGTGGGGGAGGTGACATCCTCGATCCGCTCGCCGATCCTGAGCAAGAACATCGCGCTGGCGCGGGTGGACGTGGCGCATGCCGAGGTCGGCACCGCGCTGGAGGTCGGCAAGCTTGACGGCCAGCAGAAGCGGCTGCCGGCGGTGATCGTGCCGCTGTCGCATTACGACCCGAAGAAGTCCCGTCCGCAAAGCTGAGAGGGCATGTCATGGAGCCGATGATCGACCGGATCGGCGGGGAGCAGCAGGTTCAGCTTCTGGTGAACCACTTCTACGACCTGATCGAGACCCTGCCGCAAGGCGCGGTGATCATGGAGATGCATCAACGAGGGCACGGGCTGGCCCATGTCCGGCCCGAGCAGTTCAACTTCCTCTGCGGCTTCTTCGGCGGGCGGCGCTATTATCACGAGCTGCACGGCCACATGAACCTGCGGGAAATCCACGCGCATGTGGAGATCCGCAAAGAGGATGCCGAGGATTGGTTGGCGGTAATGGACCGGGCGATGGTGGAAACCAACGTCGCCGAGCGGGAGCGCGGGCAGATCATGGCGACCTTCCGTCGGGCGGCGCTGATGCTGGTGAACGTCGAGTAGGTTTCCGTCAGAGCCTTCCGTCGCGCAGAGCCTGAACCTTTTGGCGCAGCCCGAGGTCGGCAAGGATCACCCGACCGACCTTCACCAGCTCGTCACGCAGATCCACCGAGAGGATCTGCGTGCGGCGGTAGAAGCGGTCGATTTCCTCAGCGTCGGATTCGGCAAGGAAGGCCTGCAATTCGGGACGGAACTGGTAGGCTCCCCTGGTCATCCGAAACGGAATGGCGGCCAGCCAGGCGGCCTTGTCCTGCGAATGGAAGTGCAGAAGCTGCATTTCGGGGTGCCAGTCCGGGGTTTTCACGAATTCCTTGTTGACCATCACCGCATGCAGGCGGGGCAGAAGGCCGGGAATGCGGGTGCGATAGATCATCTTGCCGACGGTGTGCGACAGCATCCCGTCACGGATCACCTTGCGGTAGGGGCCAAGTGCCGCGCGGCGGCGCGGCCAGTGGTCATGCCGCAGCGCGCCACGGAATTCGCGCGAGGTGTAGATGTCATCGGGCAGAAGCGGGTCGTGCATCGCCTCGAAGGGTTCCAGCTTCATCGCGATGGTGTCAGCCGGGGTCTCGTCCAGGATCGCGGCGACGGGACGCGGGGTCAGGATGAATTCGTCCACGTCGATGTGCACGATCCAGTCGCTTGTCACCTTCTCGCGGTAGGTGAAGCGGGCGTTGTGCGTCTGGCGGTTCTGGTGCTGCGGCGGTCGGGGCTTGCCGACGCGGGTCCAGTGCGCCGCGTCGCACAGGGTGACGGTGACACGGGGATGATCCACCAGGGGCTGCGGGATCGGCTGGTCGGGATCGTCGAAGTAAAGCCAGAGATGGTCGGCCCCGAGCGACAGATGATGCGCGGCGAAGGCGAGGACCTTCTCTTCGGGGGCCTTGACGGTGGCGACAAGGCTCCAGCTGGCCATCAGAGGGCGTCCAGGAGGTCTCGGGTCGGCCAGCCATCGGCGGGAAGGCCTAGGCGGGCCTGTTCCTTCTGCACCGCCGTCCGGGTCCCGGCGCCGAGGATGCCGTCGATCTTGCCGACGTCATGGCCAAGCGCCGCCAGCTTTTCTTGCAGCGCGGTCATCTCGTCGGGGCCAAGGGCCGGGTCAGGGTTGCCTGCGGCATAGGGTTCGGCCCCGTCGATCCGGGTGCCGAAATAGGCGGCGGTGGTGACATAGACGAAGCTCTTGTTCCATTCGAAGAGCACGCGGTAGTTCGGATAGATCAGGAAGGCCGGTCCCTTGCGTCCTTGCGGCAGCAGGATCGAGGCATTCAGGCCAGGCGCGAGCGGCCCTTTGCGCGGAGTGGCGCCAAGGGCCAGCCAATCTTCCACCGGCTTTTCGGTATCAAGCCCGGTGAGCGACCAGTCGAAGCTGTCGGGCAGGGTGATTTCGGCCAGCCACGGCTCGCCCGCCCGCCAGCCGTGGTGCTGCAGCATCCGCGCACCCGACAGGATCGCGTCGGCTTGCGAGGTTTTCAGCAGGATCAGCCCGTCGCCATCGCCATCGACGCCGCGCTCCAGGATGTCCTTCGGCAGCATCTGGACCATGCCGATCTCACCGGCCCAGGCGCCGGTGGTGTCGAGGGCGAAATCGTCCATCGCATGAAGCTGCGCGGCGGCGAGGACCTGGGGCTGGAAGATCTCCGGTCGACGGCAGTCGTGGGCAAGGGTGACAAGAGCGTTGCGGGTGTTGAAATCGCCCTGGATCTGGCCGAAGTCGGTCTCGAAGGCCCAGAAGGCCAGAAGGATGCCGCGCGAGACGCCGTAGTCGGTCTCGGCGCGGGTGAAGATGTCGTTCAGGGCTTCGGACTTCGAGCGCGCGGTGGAGAGGCGTTGCTTCGAGATCAGCGACTGCGAGAAATCGAGGAAGGTCTTGCGGAAGACGCCCTGCGAACGATCGGCTTTCAGCACCTTCTGGTCTTGCCGCGCGCCCTTGAAGAAGGCGGCGGCCTTTTCCGGCGGCACACCCTGGGCGATGGCTTCGGTCTGCATCGCGGCAAGGAAATCGCCGAAATCGCCACCACAGGGGGCAGCAGCGGCAGGCGTGGCAAGGGCGAGGGCAAGCAGGGCGGCGCGCATGGGGTCTCCGGTGTTTCGGCGAAACTAGAGAAGCGCCACGACCACGGCAACCGCCAGCAGTGCGGCCCAGACCCGCCACAGCGCATCGGCGGCGGCGTCGATGTCGTCAGCTCCGGGGTCGCGGCGGCCTTCGGGCCAGACCCAGGGATAATCCTTGCGGACCCCGTTGTAGCTGCGCGGGCCGGAGAGGGCGACGTTCAGGACCGGCGCCAGCGCGCTTTCCGGCCAGCCCGCGTTGGGGCTGCGATGCTTCGGCGCGTCGCGCAGGATGGGCTTCGGGTCGACCCAGCCATGCGTCAGCGCGATGAGAAGGGCAGTCAGGCGGGCCGGGATCAGGTTCAGAACATCGTCCAGCCGGGCCGAGGCCCAGCCAAAGTCTTTGTACCGGGGTGTCAGGTGGCCGATCGTGCTGTCGGCAGTGTTGACCAGCTTGTAGGCCAGGATGCCGGGCAGGCCGAAGACGAGATACCAGAAGACGGGTGCCACGACGCCATCCGACAGGTTCTCGGCCGCGCTTTCGATGGCGCCGCGGGCAATGTCGGGGCCGGTCATTTCGCCGGTGTCGCGACCGACGATCATGGCGACAGCCCGGCGGCCTTCGGGGATAGACCGGCGAAGCGCACTGGCGACGGCACGGACATGGTCGACCAGACTTTTCTGCGCGAGAAGGATGGCGACAGACAGGGCTTCAAGACCCCCGTGATCGGGGATCAGATGGATCAGCCAGCCCATGACAAGCCCGGTCAGCAGAAGGCCCGCTGCGACAAGCGTGCCCTTCAGTTTCAGCGCGCCCTCGCGGTTGAACCGGGTGTCGCACCAGCCGACAAGGCGGCCCATCAGCACGGCGGGATGGGCCATGCGGTCCCAGAGCCAGCGAGGCTCACCGAAGGTTGCGTCAAGAAGAAGGGCGGCGATCAGGATCATCTTCACGGCTATTCCCCCGGCCCGGCTGATTCGCAAGCGGTTCCCGAGGGTTGCGGCAACTTCGCCGCACAGCATCGGCTTGGCGCGGCAAGATCATCCATAGGTTGCGCAACTTTGTGTCTTGGGTGCCATGCAGTGTTTACATTCGCGTAATACCCTTGTGAAAGCTTGATTTTCTGTGGGTCCGCTTCAGAATTCAACGGGGAGAGAGATCGAGGCTGCCATGATTGAGTTTCTGCCGAAAGAAGTGCGCGAGGGGCTGGAAGCCGCGCGTAAACGTGACCAGAAACGCAAGTCGCGGCTGCGGGTGCAGGTCGGCGATGCGGTTTATCCGGTGCTGCGGTTCTGGGACGACGGCTTTGCGCTGGACGCCGATTTCTCGCCCGGCAAGCTGCGCGGACTGGTCGATGTGTTCGACGGCTCTCGCCATGTGTTCCAGTGCCTGATCATGGCCTCCAGCATCGACGACGGTGAACTGGTCTGCGATTTCAAGCGCGCGACGGCGGTGTCGGATCGGGCACCGCTGGACTTCTGGCGCGATGAGAACAGGCCGGTGGGCTATCTGCCGAAGGCATAGGTTCCGGCCTCGCCTCAGTCGGCCCCGCCTCAGTCGACTCCGCCTCCTCGTCGTACGCGGTGCGAGGAGTGACCAAGTCTATGCAGGCCATGATCTGATCTCAGGGCCGGATTTCCACCTTGGTTCCGATGGGCGTCACCGCCCAGATTTCCCGGATCTCGGCATTGGTCACGGCGATGCAGCCAGCCGTCCAGTCACCCTTGATCTGCAACCCGCCCGGCAGGGCATTCGGCTGGCCGTGGATGAAGATGTCGCCCCCCGGCGAATAGCCGATCCTTGCGGCCCGCTCCCGGTCTTCGGGTTGCGGATAGTCCAGGCCGATCGACAGATGAAATGCGCTTTCAGAATTGCGCCGGTCGATGGTGAATTCACCTTCCGGGGTCTTGCCGTCCCCCTGGCGCAGCTTGTCGCCCTCGGGCGTGAAGCCAAGGGCGATCTGGTAGGTGCGGACGGGCTTGCCATCCTGCATGAGCTGCATCCGCCGTGCGGATTTTTCGATCACGATCCGGTCGATCTCTCCCGTCAGCGGCGGAGGTGGCGGCAAGGGCACCGGCACCGGCGGGCTGTAAAGCGAAGCGGCGATGAAGCCCAGGCCGACCAACAGGCAAAGATAGACCAGAAGGCGCAGGAACCGGATCATTGCAGGTCGGAGAAGGCCCTTTCCAGCCGGGCCACGGCCTCGACCACCTGAGCACGCGGACAGGCGAGGTTGAAGCGCAGGTAGCTTTCCCCGCCAAGGCCAAAACTGGCGCCATGGTTGGTGGCGATCTTCGCAACTTTCTGCACGCGGTCGATGAACTCCTCTGGCGCCATGCCGGTGCCGGAGA
>JAGPEG010000034.1 GCA_018057165.1 Tabrizicola sp. | reverse complement strand
CCCAGGTCATGCGCGGCTTCGACCAGCCGCCAGTCGAACTTCTCGAAGACGGAATAGACCGGCAGGATCATGAAGGGCAGGAAGGAATAGGTCAGCCCGATCGCCACCGCCACGTCATTGTACAGCAGCTGCACCGGGCCGAAGGGCCAGATCGCATCGACGGCCATCCCCAGCCAGCCGCCCTCGCGCAGGATGATCAGCCAGGCATAATTGCGCACCAGAAGGTTGGTCCAGAACGGAATGGTCACCAGAAGCAGCATCACCGCCCGTCCCGTCGGCGACAGGCTCGCCATCCACAAGGCCACCGGCAGGCCGAAGGCCAGGCAGAGCAGCATCGTGACCGCCGCCTGCATCACCGACCGCAGGAAGATCACCAGATAGTTGGTGTTCAAGAGCAGCGTGCCGTCGAAATCCTCTTCCCAGATCAGGCGCTGGTAATTGCCAAGCGAGGGGGTCGAACTCCAGTCGACCCCGGCACTTGTGCCCTTCTCAAGCAGCGAAACCCAGCCCATGAGGCCAAGGGGCGCCCCGACCAGAAGCAGGATCGCCACCAGCGCAGGCAGCATCAGGGCGATGCGGCGAAAAGCGTCGGACTGGCTCATTCCTGAAGCACCTGCAGCGCATCTGCGGGCAGGGCGACACCGACGCGGCTTCCTTTCTCGGGCGCGGCCTCAGCCGGGTCGGACTGGCGGATCAGGAAATCCCCGCCACCCGCCAGTTGCAGCTTGTGCAGCGTCGCCGTGCCCAGAAAGGCGCTGTGAACCAGGGTCGCTTCCAGCTCGCCCGCCCCGGCCGCGACCAGCCTCGCCCGCTCGGGCCGGATCGCAAGCGTCACACGTCCGGGCTTCGATGCCAATGCGGGGGCCGTCAGGCCGCCCACCACCCTGACCCCGCCGCCTCCCAGGGCCTCGCCTTCCAGCAGATTGATGTCGCCGATGAAATCCGCGACGAACCGATGCGTCGGCGCATCATAGATCTCGCGCGGGGGGCCCATTTGCAGGATGCGGCCGCCCTGCATCACCGCCACGCGGTCGGACAGGGCAAGCGCCTCCTCCTGATCATGCGTGACAAACAGGAAGGTGATCCCGGCTTCGGCCTGCAACTGCTTCAGCTCGATCTGCATTTCCTTGCGCAGTTTCAAGTCCAGCGCAGACAGCGGTTCGTCCAGGAGCAGCAGCTTCGGGCGTGGCGCGAGCGCGCGGGCAAGGGCCACCCGCTGTTGCTGCCCGCCTGACAGGTCCGAGGGGCGGCGCCGGGCGAAGCTCTGCATCCGCACCATCTCCAGCGCCTCGCCGACCCGCTGGCGGATCTGCTCGCGCGGCAGGCGTTGCTCTTCCAGCGAGAAGGCGACGTTCTGTTCGACCGTCAGATGCGGGAACAAAGCGTAGTTCTGGAACACGGTATTGACCGGCCGCCGGAAGGACGGCGCATGGGTCACATCCTGCCCCTCGATCCGTATCGTCCCGGAATCTGCAGTCTCGAACCCCGCAATCAGGCGCAGGAGCGTGGTCTTGCCACAGCCCGACGGACCCAGAAGCGTGAAGAACTCCTGCCGGGCGATGTCGACCGACACGTCACGCAGGACATGGACGGCCGCTTCGCCACGACCGAAGGCCTTGCTCACGTCCCGAATTGTAACGGTGTCTTGCCCTGACATGCAGCCTCCAGCGTCCAGTCGCAGGAGGTTGGCGCATTGCATACGATTCTGTCAACATCGCATGCAAAATAATGTCAGATTGCATACGATCCTGTTGACACCTATGTCTCGGCGATCCGTGAAGCGAAATCCGCGAGAACTTGGCGCACGTCGGTTTTGGGCCGCACCGAAAGCTGCGCCCGCGCGGCCACGTCTTCGACATGCTGTTCCATCAGGTCACCCGCCCGCGTGAAATCGCCCGCCACCATCGCATCGACGATCTCTTTGTGCTCGCGTGCGCCGCAATCTGCCGAATGGGGCCTGCCATACATCGTCATGACCAGAGAGCAGCGCGAGATGATCTCGACGAGGTAGCGTTGCAGCAGCGGATTGCCCGCCAGACTGGCGAGGTAGAGGTGGAACTCTCCCGCCAGACGGATGGCTTCCACGTCGCTCTTCTCGGCAAGGCGGGTTTCCGCTTCCACCATCTCGGTCAGCCGCTCGACCGAAACCGCGTCGATCCGCCCCGACAGCTGCCGGACCATCCCCCGCTCAAGTGCGGCGCGAATGACGAAGATCCCGCGCCCCTCTTCCAGCGACGGGTTCGCGACAAAAGCCCCGCGGTTCGGGATCAGCTCGACCAGCCCTTCCGTGGCAAGGCGGCCCAGAGCTTCGCGCGCAATGGTGCGCGAGGCCCCGAACGCCTCGCCGATCGCATCCTCGGGCAGTCGGGTGCCAGGAGTCAGTCGCTGTTCCAGAATGGCGCGCCGCAATGCCAGCTGCACCTTTTCGGTCCGGGTCGGTGTGCGCGCGCCTGCTTCCTGGCTCTTCTTGCTGTGCGGCATGGAATGGCCTCCCGATTCGGCTTGGACTGTACCCGCTATTCGGCCCACTTCCAGAGCCTGCGATGAATGTCTCGGGCGGCTATCCTGCCCTTGGCAGTTTGATCTTTTCTTCTGACCGGAGCGGGCTAAGAGACAGGTATGGTATCAGCCGACCCCCTCGCGTCTTTCAAACGCCGAAGCGTGCAACTGGCGGGCTGGCTGGTCTTGCTGCTCGCAGGGTTTCTCCTGACGGCAATGTTCGAACGCAACCGGCTGGCATCCGAGTTCGACACTGAAGCCACGATCCTGCACCGGCTGCTGTCGCAGCGCGCCGACCAGCACGACGCGCACCTGACGGCGCTTTCGGCGTTGGCAAGTGCCGACAGCGGCAACCAGCCAGGCCTCTTCCTTGACGTTGCTGCCACGATCAGCCGGTTCTATCCCCGGATCATGGCCATAGATCTGGTGCCGCTGATCGCGCCTGGCGATGCCCTGACCACGCGCCCGGGGTTAAGCGCAGAGCAGATCGAAACCCTGCGCGCGGCGGCGCGCGGCTCGGACGGGACGCTGGATCTGCGGGCCGCCCCCTGGGCTCCGGGGCGGTATCTCCTGATCAAGCGCAGCCCCAACACCGACGCAGCAAGGTTCGCCCTTGCGATGGAAGTGGACGGAGCCGCCCTCATGGACGTGAGCGGAGCATTCTGGTCGCGCCCCTCGGTCTCCTGGTCGCTGCTGTTGCCGGACGGCACGCCCCTTGCGGGGGCGGTCCGGATCGCCGCGCCAGAGTTCGAGAAGCCGCTTGGCAGCCAGTCGCAGCCGCTGGTCCTTCAGGCGGATTTCGCGCCCCGTCTGGCGGACCTGCTGCCGGCCGGTCGGCTTGCCACCATCGCGGCCCTGATCACGCTGGGCTACCTCGGGCTCGTCCTTGGACTTGGCCAGTATGCCCGAGCCCGCCGTGCCGAGCGCCAGGCCTATCTCAGCGCGCAGGAGGCACGGCTGGCGCATGCGTCCCGCGTCAACACGCTGGGGGAAATGGCAAGCGGCATCGCGCATGAACTGACCCAGCCGCTGACCGCGATCCTGAGTCAGGCCCAGGCCGCACGGCACCTGTCCCGGCGCGGGGACATCGCGGCGCTGGAGCCGGCGATGCAAGGGATCGCGGACCAGGCCAAGCGGGCCTCGGCGATCCTGGAGCGGCTGCGGAACTGGACGGTGCCCGTGCAGCCTGCCGACCGCATCGGCGACCTGGGGATGGCCTTGCAGAACGTGCAGCTTCTGCTGGTGCCAGAGGCCAGCCACCGGGGCGTGACCCTGAGATTCGACACGGTTCCACCGCCGCTTGGCATCAGGGGCAATCAGGTTGAACTGGAGCAGATCCTCTTCAACCTGGTCCGCAACGCCATCGAGGCTGTGTCCGGGCAGGCGGGCGGCGCAGTCACTGTCACGGCCCGGCGGTCGGGCAACCAGATCATCGTCGATGTAGCCGACAACGGCCCCGGCGTGGCCGACGACCTGCGCGACCGGCTGTTCGAACCCTTCGTCACCGGCAAGCCGGGCGGAACCGGCCTAGGCCTTGCCCTGTGCCAGCGCCTTGCCGAGCGGATGGGTGGCGAGGTGCAGCTTGTCACCGCACAACCCGCGCTGTTCCGGCTGCGCCTGCCGGTCCGGGGCCTGCCCACTGCGGAGGCCGAGCCATGAGCCTGCCGGTCTATCTGGTGGACGACGACGATGCGGTGCGCGAGGCCATCGGCCTGCTCCTGCGGACGGTGGGCCTGCAGGTCCGCAGCTTTGCCTCGCCCGACGCCCTCCTAACCAGCATCGACGCACTGCCCCCCGGCTGCCTGATCCTGGACATCCGCATGCCGGTCATGTCCGGCCTGAAGCTCCAGCAGGCCCTGCACGACCGGGGCGTGACCTGGCCCACGGTGATCATCAGCGGCCATGGCGACATCGAGGCCTGCCGCCGTGCCTTCCGCAACGGGGCAAACGACTTTCTCAGCAAGCCGGTGGACGAAGAGGACCTGTTCGACGCGATCCGCAAGGGCCATGACGCGCTGGAGCGTGAGAGCCGCCACGCCGCCGAAGCCGCCGAGGCAAAAGAACTGCTGTTCCGCCTGACCCCGCGCGAAGCGGAAGTGCTGGAGATGATCGCCAAGGGCCTGACGACCCGGCAGATTTCCGAGGCGCTGGCGCTGTCGGTGCGGACGGTCGACAGCCACCGGGCGGCAATTGCGGCGAAGTTCGGGACCACCTCGACGGCCGAGCAAACCCGGTTCTGGCTGGACGCAGGCGGCTCTCGGTAGAACTACCGACCGGGCCGCAAGGCCTACGAATATCCGCCCGGGCCGGGCAGGACTAGGTTCGCTCCATCAATCCCGAAGGAGACCCACGATGTTCCGCAAACTTGCCCTGACCGCCGCCCTGCTGGCCCCGATCTCCGCCGCCGCGCAAGACCTGCCGACCGCCCCCTACCTGCCGCTCGACATGGCAACGACCGCAGCGCAGGCGGCCCTTGCAGCCTGTGCCGCCGAAAAACACAACGTCAGCGTGGCCATCGTTGCGCGCGACGGGTCGACCAAAGTGCTGCTCAAGGCCGACAATTCCGGGCCGCATACCGGATCAAGCGCAACCGGCAAGGCCTTCACCTCGGCCGCCTTGGGCCGCGACACCGCCGACCTGGCCAGCTTCATTGCCGAGGCCCCGCAGAATGCCGGCCTGCGCGACATGGATGACCGCCTGGTGATCCAGGCCGGCGGCCTGCCGATCAAGATCGGTGGCGCGCTGGTCGGGGGCATCGGTGTGGGCGGCGCGCCGTCGGGCGATGCCGATGCCGCCTGCGCCCGGGCCGGTCTGGATGCCATCGGCGCGGAATGATCGACTGAAACTCTGGCCAGCCGCACAGGCTGGCCAAACGCTTGGGAGAATTCGCATGAAAGCCTTGCTTCTTGCCGCAGCACTTCTTGCCGTCGCTCACGGTGCCACGGCGCAGACCGCGCCCTCTGCGGCAGAGGTTGCCGCCTATGACGGCCTGCACCGCGCCGCCTATCTGGGCGATCTGGACGCCATCCGCAGCCTGATCGCGGCTGGCGCGGACCTCGACGCGCGCGACGACAATGGCCGGACGCCCGCACATGTGGCCGCCTTCGCCTCGAACGACGCGGCGCTTGCGGCGCTGGCCGCCGACGGTGCGGACATGAACGCGCTCGACGATCAGGTCTACGACGTCCTGACCATCGCCGCGGTCGCGAACGACCCGGACCTGGTTTCGCTCGCCTTACGCCTTGGAAACCGGCCCGACCTGATCACCAGCATCTATGACGGCACGGCGCTGATCGCGGCGGCGCATCTGGGACATCAGGACGTCGTCCGCCGCCTCATCGCCGGAGGCGCTCCGCTGGATCATGTGAACAACCTTGGCTGGACCGCCCTGATCGAGGCGGTGATCCTGGGCGACGGTGGCCCCGATCACATCGAGACGGTGCGTGCCCTGGTCGAGGCCGGAGCCGACCGGACCCTCACCGACCGGGATGGCGTGACGCCGCTCCAGCATGCCGAGGCGCGGGGCTACGACAAGATCGCCGCGATCCTGCGCGCAGGATGAGTTGCGTGTCTGATCCACCGGACTCCGGTCGCAGCTGGGCGAAAGACCAGTGGCAGACCAGCGGGCATTCAGGATTGGCAGGGTAAAAGACGGATCGAAAGCAGGCCCAAGAAGGTAAGGGTTTGGCATGGCAACTGCCCCAGATCCTTTCCCGGTTCCGTTTCGCTCCCGATCGGGCCTCGTCGACCCTGACGAACGGCGTTGAAGCCCGGTCCGAACAGGGCGCTCAACTTGAACATCACAGTTGGAGCTGCCTGAGCAGGGCAGCCCTTTCTCTTTTGCACCTGCCCGAATAGCCTGCCGCCATGCTGCACATCACCGACACCCTTGCCATCGCCGAATGGGAACTTTCCGAAAGCTTCATGCGGGCCTCCGGACCCGGCGGGCAGAACGTGAACAAGGTCTCGACCGCCGTCGAATTGCGCTTCGAGGCCGACCGCTCGCCGCATCTGGCGCCGGGGGTGAAGGCGCGGCTGAAGAAGCTGGCCGGGCGGCGCTGGACGACGGAAGGCGCCATCGTGATCCAGGTCGAAGACACGCGCAGCCAGGCCCGCAACCGCGAGATCGCGCGCGAACGGCTGGTCGAGATGATCCGCGCGGCGCTGGTGGCACCGAAGCGCCGGATCGCCACGAAACCCACGCTTGGCAGCCAGCGTCGCCGGGTCGCCGCCAAGACCCAGCGCGGCGAAGTGAAGGCGCTGCGCGGCAAGATCGGAGATGAGGATTGACCGCAGCAGACACCGCCGCCCTCGCCTGGGGTGCCCGCGTCACGCGCACCCTGCGCGACCGCGAGAACCACGTCTACGAATGCACCCTGCCCACCGGCGACCGCGCTGCGCTGCGCCTGCACCGGGCGGGCTACCAATCCCCCGCCGCAATCCGCTCCGAGCTTTGGTGGTGCGCCGAACTGGCCCGCACGGGTCTTCCCATTCCCGCCGCCCTGCCCGCCCTGGACGGCGCGCTTCTGGTGCCGTTGCCGGATGGCCGCCACGCTTCGGTCATCGCCTGGATGGAGGGCGAGGCCCTGGGCGAGGCCGCGCACCCCTTTACCCGTCCGCTGCCCGACGTGCTTGACCTCTACCACGCCCTTGGCGCGCTTCTCGCACGGGTCCATCGGGCGACCGATGCGATGGCCCTGCCCGAAGGCTTCACCCGCCCGCACTGGGACCTGGACGGCCTGGTCGGCGAAACCCCGTTCTGGGGCCGGTTCTGGGATCATCGCGCCGCCACCTCCGACCAGCGCGCCATCCTGATCCGTGCCCGCGACGCCCTGCGCGAGCGGTTGTCCGGCGACACCGGCCTGATCCACGCCGATGTCCTGCGCGAGAATGTCCTGGTGAACAACCGTTCTGTATCCCTGATCGACTTCGACGATTCCGGCTTCGGCTTCCGACTCTATGACCTTGGCACCGCCCTGGTCCAGACCGTCTACCACCCCGAACAGCCCCAGATTCGGGCTGCCCTGATGGCAGGATACGGCACCGCCGACATTGCCATGGTCCAGATTTTCACCCTTGCCCGCACATTGGCCTCGGTCGGCTGGACGATGCCGCGCCTGCAACCCGATGACCCCATTCACAAAAGCCATATCGCCCGTGCCGTGATGGTTGCCGGACAGGTCCTCGACCCCGTCTGACCCCCAGGTAACAGATTGCGGAAACTCTTGTGAACGGTTAGTCGAAGCGCCGGAACGCAGGTCCACGCGCGGAGAGTCGCCATGTTCAAGCTCATCAAGGCCATCATGCCGCGCTCGGACAATTTCTTCGACCTGTTCGAGGCCCAGGCCGGGAAGGCGCAAGAGGCGGCGCAGACCCTGCGGGCGATCCTGGATGGCGGCCCGGACACCGTCGACAAATGCACCCGGCTGTCGACGCAAGAGGAAGAGGCCGACCAGATCGGCTATGAAGTGATGCAGTCGATCCGCCGCAGCTTCATCACGCCCTTCGACCGCTCCGACATCAAGGCGCTGTCCACCGCGATTGACGACGCCATCGACCAGATGAACAAGACCGGCAAGACCGTGACGCTCTATGACGTCGTCACCTTCCAGCCGAACATGCGGGCGATGGGCGACCGGATCATCCTTCTGGCCAACATCGTCGCCGAGGCCCTGCCGCTGATGCGCGACATCGGCGCGAACTCCAGCCGCCTGCATCAGATGGTGGGCGAGATCAGCCGGATCGAAGAGCAGTCCGACCAGATGTACAACACCGGCCTGAAGGACCTGTTCAAGGCCACCCCCAAGGATCAGGCCCTGGATTTCATCGTCGGGGCCGAGCTTTACGACCGGCTGGAAAGGGTCTGCGACCGCTTCGAGGACGTGGCTCACGTCATGGGCGACATCGTCATCGAGCACGTTTAGGGCCCCCATCATGGACGCCGGATCCGTCACCTTCCTTCTGGTCTTCCTGATCGGCATCGCCTTCCTGTTCGACCTTCTGAACGGGATGCACGACGCCGCGAACTCCATCGCCACCATCGTCTCGACAAGGGTGCTGTCGCCCTTCCTCGCCGTGCTCTGGGCCGCCTTCTTCAACTTCGCCGCCTATTTCATCGGCCACCATTTCGGCTTCGAAGCCAAGGTCGCCTCGACCATCGGCAAGGGGCTGATCGACCCGGACATGGTGACGAACGCGGTGATCTTCGGCGCGTTGATGGGGGCAATCGTCTGGAACGTCATCACCTGGCGGCTGGGAATCCCCTCCTCCTCGTCGCATGCGCTGGTGGGCGGGATCGTCGGCGCCGGTGTCGCCAAGGCGGGATTCCCGGCGATCCAGTGGGCGGGCCTGTCGAAAACGCTGGTCGCCATCGTCCTGTCGCCTGTTACCGGCTTCGTGCTGGGCATCCTGCTGGTCGTGCTGATCAGCTGGCTTTTCGTCCGTGCCAATCCGGCCCGGACCGACGGCATCTTCCGCAAGCTCCAGCTTCTGACCTCGGCGCTTTATTCCATCGGCCACGGATCGAACGACGCACAGAAGACCGCCGGGATCATCGCGGTCCTGCTCTATGCCAACGGCTATTACGAGGAATTCACCGTCCCCGCCTGGGTGGTCCTGTCCTGCTTCACCGTGATGGGCATCGGCACCATGCTTGGCGGCTGGCGGATCGTGCATACGATGGGCTCGAAGATCACCCGGCTGACCCCGATGCAGGGGGCCTGTGCCGAAAGCGCCGGGGCGCTGACCCTGTTCGCGGCAACCTACATGGGCATTCCGGTATCGACCACCCACACGATCACCTCGTCCATCGTCGGCGTGGGGTCCGCCCGCCGGGTCCATGCCGTGCGCTGGGGCCTTGCCAGGCGTATCGTCTGGGCCTGGGTGATCACCATCCCCGCCGCCGCGTTCATGGGCGCGCTGTTCTACCTGATCGGCGAAACATTCATCTGACGCCCGCTTTCGCCAGCCGTCAGACCAGAACCTCCTGCACCTCCTGCTGGCCGACGCCAAAGACGCGCTTGTAGCGTTCGATCTCGTCTTTCGGACCCATCGCCTTGGCCGGGTTGTCCGACAGCTTGACCGTCGGTCGGCCGTTCGCCGACAAGGCCTTGCAGACCAGGCTGAACGGCGCCAGCGCATCGCCCCCGACCAGACCGCGGAAGTCGTTCGTCAGCATCGTGCCCCAGCCGAAGGACACCTTCACCCGCCCGTTGAACTGGGCGTACAACGTCTCGATGGTGTCGACGTCAAGCCCGTCCGAGAAGATCACCAGCTTCTTCGTCGGATCCTCGCCCCGCTCTTTCCACCAGCGGATCGCGGTTTCCGCCCCCTTCGCCGGATCGCCGGAATCGATGCGGATGCCGGTCCAGCCCGCCAGCCAGTCCGGCGCGTTCTTCAGGAAACCTTCGGTGCCATAGGTGTCGGGCAGGATGATCCGCAGGTTGCCCTCGTGCTCCTCATGCCAGTCGGCCAGCACGCGATAGGGGGCCTGGCGCAACTCCTCGTCGGAATTGGCCAAGGCACTGTAGACCATCGGCAATTCATGCGCGTTGGTCCCGATGGCCTCGATGTCCCGCCGCATGGCAATACGGCAGTTGGAAGTGCCGATGAACTTTGACCCCAGCCCCTCCTGCATCGCCTGCACGCACCAGTCCTGCCACAGGAACCCGTGCCGCCTCCGGGTCCCGAAATCGGCGATCTTGAGACCGTCGATCTTCTTCAACCGCTCGATCTTCTCCCACAGCCGGGTCATCGCGCGGGCGTACAGCACCTGCAGCTCGAACTTGCCCATCTCGTTCAGGACGGCGCGGCTGCGCAGCTCCATCAGCACGGCCAGCGCCGGAATCTCCCACAGCATGACCTCGGGCCAGCGGCCTTCAAAGGTCAGCTCGAACTGGCCATCGCGTTTTTCCAGGTGATAGGGCGGCAGGCGCAGGCCCTCGAACCATTCCATGAAATCGGGGCGGAACATCTGCCGCTTGCCGTAGAACGTGTTCCCCCGCAGCCAGGTGCTTTCCCCCCGCGCCAGCGAGATGGTGCGCACATGGTCCAGCTGCTCGCGCAACTCGCCCTCGTCGATCAGGTCGGCCAGCCGCACCTTGGTGGAGCGGTTGATAAGCGAGAACACCACGTTGGTGTCCGGCTTGTTGCGGAAAATCGACTGACACATCAACAGCTTGTAGAAGTCGGTGTCGATCAGCGACCGCACGATGGGGTCGATCTTCCACTTGTGGTTCCAGACGCGGGTGGCGATATCCATGCTTTCAGGCCTCCAGCGCGACACCCGCCGCGCGCATCTTGTCCCGCGCTTCGGCGAGGCTGCCGTTCAGGTCGATGGCACGGGCCGCGCCTTCCAGCACCGTCGCCTTGAACCCCAGCCGCGCTGCATCCAGTGCCGAATAGGCCACGCAATAATCGGTGGCGAGCCCGACCAGCGTCACCGCCGTCACCCCCCGGCTGCGCAGATAGCCCTCAAGACCCGTTGGCGTGGTCTGGTCATTCTCGAAGAAAGCGGAATAGCTGTCGATCTCGGGCCGGAACCCCTTGCGGATCACCAGCTGCGCCGGATCGGGGCGCAAATCCTTGTGGAATTCGGCGCCGGTGGTGCCCTGCACGCAATGCACCGGCCACAGGACCTGCGGGCCGTAGGGCATCCGGGTCAGGCTGAACGGGGCCGCGCCGGGATGGTTCGCCGCAAAGGACATGTGGTCCGCCGGATGCCAGTCCTGCGTCAGGACCACGGTCGCGAAATCGCCCATCAACCCGTTGATCCGGCTGATGATTTCATCGCCTCCTGCCACGGCCAGCGCGCCGCCGGGGCAGAAGTCGTTCTGCACGTCGATCACGATCAGCGCTTCATTCGCGGGTTTCACGGGCAGCCTCCCTCGTTCACCCTCCTTGGTTAGGTCCGAGGGCGGGGTGCGTCAAGCGAAGCTCTTGAAATTCCGGGATGTTGGGCGCAAAGGGGGGCATGCTGACCGTCGCCGCGCTGTATCACTTCACCCGCTTTCCCGACCCTGCCGCTCTGAAGCCGGGGTTGCTGGAGGTTTGCATGGCGCATGGGGTGAAGGGCTCGCTCCTCCTCGCGCCCGAGGGTATCAACGGGACCATCGCCGGGACGCGCGCGGGGATCGACGCGGCACTGGCGGCAATCCGGGCGCTGCCGGGCTGCGCGGGGCTGGAGTGGAAAGAAAGCCCTGCGGATTCAATGCCTTTCGGGCGGATGAAGGTGAAGCTGAAACGCGAGATCGTGACCATGGGCCAGCCGGATGTGGACCCTTTGGCCCGCGTCGGGAATTATGTGACAGCAGCCGACTGGAACGCGCTGATCGGCGATCCCGAGACGGTGGTGATCGACACCCGGAATGATTACGAGGTTGCCATCGGCACCTTTCGCGGCGCCGTGGACCCCGGAACCCGCGCTTTTGGCGAGTTTCCCGAGTGGTGGAGCGAGAACCGCGACCGCTTCGCCGGCAAGCGGATCGCGATGTTCTGCACCGGCGGCATCCGCTGCGAAAAGTCGACGAATTACCTTCTGGGCCAAGGGGTTAATCAGGTCTATCACCTGAAGGGCGGCATCCTGAAATACCTGGAGGACGTGCCCGAGGCGGAAAGCCAGTGGCAGGGACAATGCTTCGTCTTCGACGACCGGGTGTCGGTCGGGCATGGACTGGTTCCGGGGGGGCTCAAGGTTTGCGGCGCCTGCCGGAGGCCGGTGACGGAAGCGGATCAGACGCATCCCGCCTATGAGGAGGGCGTGTGCTGCCCGGCCTGCACCGGGGAGTATTCCGAAGCGGACCGGGCGCGGTTTCGCGAAAGGCATCACCAGATGTTGCTGGCGGAACAGCGTGGGACGCTACATTTGGGGGCGTAAGATGCGTGCCAGCCCGCACCCTACGGGTCAGGCGAGCGTCTCGGCCAGCATGTCCTGTACCATCGGAATGACCTTCTCGCCATACAACCGGATACAGTCCATCAGGTCGCCATGCGGCACCGGGCCGGTGGAGTATTTCATGTCAAACCGTTGAATCCCAAGCGTTTTCACTGTCTTCGCGATTTTCCGCGCCACCGTCTCCGGGCTGCCCACATACAGCGCCCCGTGCTGGACCTCGGCCAGATAGCGGTCCTTCGTCACCGGCGGCCAGCCGCGTTCGCGCCCGATGCGGCCGAACATCTCGGCATAATGCGGCCAGAGGATTTCCTGCGCCCTCTCGTCGGTTTCGGCGACGAAGCCGGGGGAATGGACCCCGATGGGTCGCACGGGTTTCCCAAGCTGGTCGCAGGCGCGCTGGTAAAGATCGACATAGGGCGCGAAGCGGCTGGCATCGCCGCCGATGATCGCCAGCATCAGTTGCAGGTCCTGCCGCACGACGCGGACCACGCTTTCGGGCGAGCCGCCGACCCCGACCCAGACTGTCATCGGCTGACCCAGCGGCGGGAAGATCGGCTGATCTTTCAAGGCGCTGCGGGTCTCTCCCGACCAGGTGACGCGGGGGTCGCGCAGGAGGTGGGCGAAGAGGTCAAGGCGTTCCTCGAAAAGCTGGTCATAGTCCTGCAACTCATGCCCGAAAAGCGGGTAACTTTCGGTAAAGGACCCGCGCCCGAGGATCGGCTCGGCGCGACCGTTGGACAAGGCGTTCAGCGTCGAGAATCGCTGGAAGACCCGGACGGGATCGTCGGTGGAAAGGACGGTGACGGCGGTGCCAAGCTTGATGCGCCGGGTCCGGCCGGCAATGGCGGCAAGCACGATCTCGGGCGAGGAGATCGCGAAATCGGGGCGGTGATGCTCGCCCAAGCCAATGAAATCAATCCCGATTTCATCGGCAAGCGTGGCCTGGTCCAGAATCTCGCGCAGCACGCGGTCCATGGATTGCGGCCGACCGTCGGGACCGACCGAGACATCGCCGAACGTGTCGAGGCCGAGGGAAATGGGGGTCATGGAAAGCTCCTTTCCCGCCAAGGTAGGGAGTAGGTCGCGACAAATGAATGCGGATTCCGAGAGAGCGGCGGTTCAAAGGCGCACGGGGCGGCACAAGTCCTTTCGAACGCAGGATTAACTGGCATCGAAGGGGGACCATCCGGCGGCTGGTTTCCGTCTGGCATCGGTATGGCTCCCGCCCATACGCGCGCAGGCCGCAGGGCTGATTCACCATGGCGGCGAATCAACGCGGCTGGGCAATATGGCGGCGAAGGAGACCGACATGACCTCACCCGAACGACTGGCCATCCAGATGGGCCTCGACATCCCCGACTTCGACCGCGACGGCTATTACGGTGCGGATTACGGCACGATGAAGCCCTTTCACCGGGTCGGAAGCCTGTTGTTCCTGTCCGGCCATGTGGCGCAGCGCGGGACCGAGATCAGCCACAAGGGCCGCCTTGGCGCCGATGTGACAGTGGATGAAGGCTATCAGGCCGCGCGGCGGACCGGGCTGAACGTGCTGGGCGGCATCCGGCAGGCGGTCGGATCGCTGGACCGGGTCAAGGGCATCGTCCGCAGCCTGAATTTCGTCGTCTGCACGCCGGAGTTCGAGGAGGTCCACAAGGTCTCTTCCGGCCTGTCGGACCTGTTCCTGGAGGTTTTCGGGCGCGAGCGCGGGCTGGGAGGCCGGGCGACCATCGGCGTGATGGCGCTGGCGAACGGGGTCTGCTTCGAGACCTGGGTCACGGTCGAGGTGGAATAGGACCGGCAGGACGCATCACCGGCAGGGCGCCTGCGCGGTGGCCCGTGGTTTCGACGAAGCCCATGCCACAAGACGCGCCAGGGCGGCGGCCCAGCGCCGGCGGCGCGCGGCGCGCAGGATGGCAAGATGCTCGGCCCGGTGATGGGCATGGGGGCAGCGCGGAACGGGGCGGAGAAGATCGAGGTTGACGCCGTGCATGGCTTTCGTCCGAAGAGGGGTTGCCCCTTGGTATTGCCAGAATTCGTGCGATATTCCGAATCAGGAATTTCCTTGGGACGAAAGTTGAACTTACATGTCGCGCTGGCGTGATCTTCCCTCGCTCTCGGCGCTGCGGGCGTTCGATGCCACCGCGCGAAGCGGCAGTTTTGCCGAAGCCGGGCGCATGTTGAACGTGACCCATGCGGCGGTGACGCAGGCGGTGCGCGGGCTTGAGGCAGAGCTTGGCCTGCCTCTTGTCCGGCGGGCCGGGCGGACGGTCAGCCTGACCGGGGCGGGCGAAACGCTGGCCCGCGCGCTGGATGAAGGGTTCGGCACCCTGGCCAGCGGGATCGCGACCTTGCGCCAGACCGAGGCGCGGCGGGTGCTGCGGGTCGCCACGACCACCTTCATCGCCGAGACCCATGTCATGCCGCACCTGCCCGAGTTCTGGGCCCGGCATCCCGGTGTCGAGGTGGCGCTGTCGCCCAGCCCCGCGCTCGCCGATTTCGTGACAGGCGGCTACGACCTGGCGATCCGGGCGCTGAGCGACAGCTGGGTCGAGACGCCGGATGTCGAGATCCGGCCCCTGGCGCGCAACCCGCTGCTTGCGGTCTGCGCCCCGGCGCTGTTCCGGGCCGGATCGGTCGACCCGGTCTCGGTGCCCTGGATCATGGGGGAGGCAAGCCCCTGGGAACATGCGCAGCTTCTGGGTGCGGGGATCGCGCCGGAGAAGCTGAAGAAAGTGCATATCGGCAGCCCGCATCTGGAGATGTCGGCCGCGCGGCAGGGCTTGGGGGCGATGCTGGCGACCGAGATCATCTGCCGGGCCGACCTTGAGGCCGGGCGGCTGGTGCGGCTGCCGATCGGGGGACTGCCCTCGGTCACCTATGCCGCCGTCCTGCCCCGCGGCCCGCGCCGGGCGACGGTGGACCAGTTCGCCGACTGGCTGGCGACGATCTTCTGACCCGGCCCCGCTCTGGCCCGGCTGGCGTCACGCCTTGTCGCGGACCATCAGGTGATTGCCGTCGCCCTTGGTCACTTCGAACCGTCCGGTGCGTTTCAGCAGCTCCGAAAGCTTGGCGCTGCCATAGCTGCGGCTGTCGAAATCGGGGTAAATCTGCACGAGGACGTTGCCAAGCTGGCCCAGCGAATAGCTGTCCTCCTCGATCCCGATCTTCTTCATCGCGGCCAGGACCAGCGGGATCGCCTTCGAGGGCGGGTCCTTCTCGGTCTTGGCCGGCTCTTTCGGCGGTTTCGCCGGGCTGGGCGTATCCGCAGCCGGTTCGGGGGTCGCTGCGATGTTTTCCAGGAAGATGAAACGGTTGCAGACGTTGCGCAAGGATTCCGGGGTTTTCCGTTCGCCCACGCCGATGACCTGCAACCCGTCCTCGCGGATGCGGCTGGCCAGGCGGGTGAAGTCGCTGTCCGAGGAGACCAGGACGAAGCCATCGACCTTGCCCGCATGCAGGATGTCCATCGCGTCGATGACAAGACCGATGTCGCTGGCGTTCTTGCCCTTGGTGTTCGCCGATTGCTGATGCATCACCAGCCCCAGGCTGCGCGCCTTTTCCTTCCACTGGGTCAGGGCCTGGGACGACCAGTCGCCATAGACCCGGCGGACCGAGGGTTCGCCGAGGCCCGCGATCTCGTCCAGCACCGCCTCGATATGGCGGGCGGGAATGTTGTCGGCGTCGATCAGGACGGCAAGGCGGGAGGTGCGGGGATCGGCGGGCATGGGGCTTCCTCGGGTTTGCCTCCTTGTCGCCGAGCCGGGGCCGCAAGGAAAGCGCAATCGGTCGATTGACCTGGGGGCCGCGCGGGTCCTGCGGCAACGCTTCTGGCCGGAACGGCCCTGCCGACGCTGGCGCTGAGCCATCGGGCGATCCGTCCCGCTGACATTCTTGTTGCCCTCCCCGGAGCGGGGCCGCGAGGAGGGCGTGTTGCGGTCTACGAAGGATCGCCGGGTCTAGAAGACCACCACCGCCCGGATCGACTTGCCGGCATGCATCAGGTCGAAGCCTTCGTTGATCTTCTCCAGCGGCAGGATGTGGGTGATCATCGAGTCGATCTCGATCTTGCCGTCCATGTACCAGTCGACGATCTTCGGCACGTCGGTCCGGCCCCTTGCGCCACCAAAGGCGGTGCCTTTCCAGACCCGGCCGGTGACCAGCTGGAAGGGGCGGGTTTCGATGGTGGCGCCCGCCGGAGCCACCCCGATCACGATGGACTGGCCCCAGCCGCGGTGGGTGCATTCCAGCGCCGCCCGCATCACCTTGACGTTGCCGGTGCAGTCGAACGAATAGTCGACCCCGCCGATCTTGTCGAAGGGGGTCTTGGTCAGGTTGACGATATGGGGGACCACGTCGCCCTCGATCTTCGTCGGGTTGACGAAATGGGTCATGCCGAACTTGCGGCCCCATTCTTCCTTGTCGTCATTGATGTCGACGCCGATGATCTTGTCGGCCCCGGCCATCTTCAGGCCCTGGATCACGTTCAGCCCGATGCCGCCCAGACCGAAGACCGCCGCCGTCGCGCCCTGCTCCACCTTGGCCGTGTTCAGCACCGCGCCAACCCCGGTGGTGACCCCGCAGCCGATGTAGCAGATCTTGTCGAAGGGTGCGTCGTCGCGGACGCGTGCCAGCGCGATCTCCGGCAGGACCGTGTGGTTCGCGAAGGTCGAGCAGCCCATGTAGTGATAGATCGGCGTGCCATCCAGCATCGAGAACCGCGTCGTCCCGTCCGGCATCAGACCTTTACCTTGCGTGTCGCGGATCGCGGTGCAGAGGTTGGTCTTGCGCGACAGGCAGGACGGGCATTCGCGGCATTCCGGGGTATAAAGCGGGATCACATGGTCGCCCGGTTTCAGCGTCTTCACGCCGGGGCCGCATTTCACCACCACGCCCGCGCCTTCATGCCCGAGGATCGAGGGGAAGATGCCTTCGGGATCGGCGCCGGACAGGGTGAATTCGTCGGTGTGGCAGATGCCGGTGGCCTTGATCTCGACCAGAACCTCGCCTTCCTTGGGGTCGTCGAGATTGACTTCCATGACCTGCAATGGTTGTCCGGCGGCAACGGCGACAGCGGCACGAGTGCGCATCTGGTTTTCCTTCCTTAAAGATTTCCCGGAACCTGTGCCAATCTGGGGCGTAAAGCAATGCGGGATTCGACTCCCGATCCATGAGGATGCGACAATGAAACATGTCTTTCCCCTGCTCGTCTGCGCGCCGCTGCTTCTGTCGGCCTGCGTGATGGAGCCAGTGCCGATGCCGCCGCCGGACAACCTTGCCACCTGCGGCGCGGACCGTTTGCAGTATTTGGTCGGTCGCCCCGGCGTCGTTCTGGACGGCATGCGCTTCAGCCAGGACGTGCGGGTGATCCAGTACGGCAGCGCGGTGACGATGGATTACAGCGCCTACCGGCTGAACTTCTGGCTGGACCGCCGCGACGTGATCGAGCGCGTGACCTGCGGCTGAGGCCGGTCGGAAAAGGAAAAGGCCCCGGCGGATGACCGGGGCCTTCTTTGTTGCGCGGGTGAAGCGGTTACTGCTTCAGCACGCGGAATTCGGTGTGGCAGTCCTTGCAGGCCCCGCCAAGCGCGCCCATGCCGGCACCGATGGTCTCGGCCGAGGCGACATCCATCGCGCCCGCAGCTTCGCCAAGCTTCTTGGCGTCAGCCAGAAACTCTTCCCAGTTCGTCCAGACCTCCGGCTTGGCTTCCGAAGCCGGGTCGGCTGCGCCCTGGTCCTTGAAGGTGGCTTCGATCTTGCCCGCTGCTTCCACGATGGCGGCCTTGGCGGCTTCGGCAGCGGCGGCGTCATAGGCTGCCTTGCCACCTGCCATATCGCCCAGCACGCCGGTGTTCTTGCCGATGGTGGTCATCAACTCGCCACGGGCGATGGCATTCGGATCGGTGCGCTTTTCCTCGGCGAAAGCGGCCCCTGCGGACAGGACTGCGCCGATGATCAGGGCTTTGGCAAACTTCATGTACTGGCTCCTCGCTGGTTTTACCGCGGCCACTATAGGCGTGGCATTCGGTCGCGGTAGCCGGGCGACTGTGCTCTCACGCACTTGTCATCTGCGGTGGTGCGGCCCGCCACACGCGCGCCCGAGGCTTGCGATATGGCCCGCTCCGTGGGAACCATCGGCGATGAAGTCCAGAACCCGGATCTCGGTGCATCAGACGCAGCGCATGGCGCTGACCACCGGGCTGGCAACCTCGATCCGCATCCTGCACGCCGATGCCGCGGGCCTCACCCGCTATCTGGAAGAGGCCGCAGCCGAGAATCCGCAGATCATCCTGACCCGGCCCCAGGTGCAGGAATGGCTGCCGCGCTGGAAATCCGCCTTTGGCTCCGATGCCGAACGACCCGAGCAGGAGGCAGCGGGACCAAGCCTCGTCTCGCATGTCCTTGGCATGATCGAGGCGCTGCGTCTGGACCCCGCCGAAGGCCGGATCGCCCTGGTCCTGGCCGAGGCGCTGGAACCCTCCGGCTGGATCGGTCGGGCGCTTCCGGCGATTGCCGGGCAACTGGGCGTCACCGTTCCCGCCGTGGAAAGCGTGCTCGGCCGTTTGCAGCAGCAGGTCGAGCCCACCGGGCTTTTTGCGCGCAACCTGGCCGAATGCCTGCGGCTCCAGGCCGAAGAGGCGGGCGAGCTGGACAGACCGATGGCGGCGCTTCTGGCCCGGCTCGACCTTCTGGCCAAGGGCGAGATCGACCGTATCGCGCGTGAGGCGGGGCTGGAGCTGGCCGACCTGCGCCAGGCCTTCGGGCGGCTGCGCAGCTATGACCCGAAGCCCGGCGCCGGGTTCGAGATCACGGCCGCCCCGGTGCGCGAGCCGGACCTGATCGCCGAGAAGGGCGCGGCGGGCTGGATCGTCTCGCTCAACCGCTCTGCCCTGCCCTCGGTCTCGGTCGCCGATGGCCGCGCCAAGGGACGGGCCGAGGCGCGGGCGCTGATCCGGATGATCGAGGGCCGGAATGCGACACTGCTTTCCGTCGGGCAGGATGTCCTGAACCGCCAGACCGCCGCCCTGGAAGCGGGCTTTGGCGCGCTGGTGCCGATGACCATGGCCGAGGTGGCCCAGGCGCTTGGCCTGCATGAGGGCACGATCAGCCGGGTGGTGGCGGGGACGGCGGTCGACACGCCGCGCGGCACCTGGTGGCTGCGGGCGCTTTTCACCAAAGCCCCGCGCGAGGGGGGCCCGACGGCAGGGGCGCTCCGCGACCGGCTGGCGCGGCTGGTGGCCGAGGAGGACCCCGATCACCCCTTGTCCGATGACGCCCTGGCCACGGCCCTGGCCGAAGGCGGCGCGCCCATCGCCCGGCGCACGGTCGCGAAATACCGCATGATGCTGAACCTGCCCCCCGCCCACCGGCGCAGGCGGCGCCACTGATGTCGCTTCCGAGGCTGACAGCAGCGCGAACCTGCTCTAGCTGGCGGGAAGCGAGGCGAAGTCAGGGGCGGACATGGCGATCTTTCTGGGTGTCGATACCGGGGGCACCTATACCG
>JAGPEG010000181.1 GCA_018057165.1 Tabrizicola sp. | reverse complement strand
TATCAAGATGAGCCTGGAAGAGGCCATCGCCTATATCGACGACGATGAGCTGGTCGAGGTGACTCCGAAGGTCATCCGCCTGCGCAAACGCGAGCTGGACCCGAACGAACGGAAACGCGCCTCGCGGAAAGAGTGACGGTCGGGGCCAGAGCCAAGAATTTTAAGCAAAATTCTTGGCAAATTCCTTGCTGAAGGAATTTGGTCCCGGTCAGGCGGCGGAGGCGAGACGGCAGGGGAGGAAATCCTCGACCATCGCGGTTTCGCCGTCGAAGGTGCAGAAGCTGTAGGGCGGGACTTCCTCCCAGCCACCTTCTTCGGCCTCCAGCGGCTCGGACACGACGGCGCGGCCTTGCCTGGTGTCGGACCAGCGGTGGTAAAGCGACGGCGCGGCATCGTCGGTTGAGTAACGGACCGCATAAAGCCTTTGACCATCCGACAGGGCCGCCGTCAGCCGCAGATGTGGACCCTGCCCCTTGGCGCGGGCCAGCCGGATGAATCGAGCCGCCGCCCGTTCCAGCGCCCCGCGCGGATCGTCATCCAGCCCCTCGGCCAGCGCCACCAGAAACAGCGCCTCGCTGTCGGTGGCCCCCTTGCGGTGGGGGTAAAGCGCCTCGGGGATCATCATGTCGGCATCGCGGCGAAAGCCGTCATAGCCGCCGACCTGGCCGTTGTGCATGAAGCTCCACCGGCCATGGGTGAAGGGATGGCAGTTGTTGCGGCTGGTGGCGGTGCCGGTCGAGGCGCGGACATGGGCGAGGAAGAGATGCGATTGCACCTGCGCGGTCAGGCTTTTCAGGTTCGGGTCGGACCAGGCAGGCAGCACGTCGCGGAAGAGGCCGGGTTCCGGCTTCGCGCCATACCAGGCGATGCCGAACCCGTCGGCGTTGATCGCGGTGTGGCACTGGGTGGCGCAATGGCTTTGATGGATGAGCGAGTGACCGGGGCGGCTGACGATCTCCTCCAGGAAGATCGGCGCGCCGGTATAGGCGGCCCAGCGACACATCAGCGTGCCCTCGTCTGCATGATCATGCTCTCTGCCTCGTTTCTTTCAGCCTAGCCGATACCAGCCCGCGAGGCGAGGCGGGATTTCCAGACAATTTTTCTGCTGGCAGCAAGGCGGTCTAAAATTTTTCGGCGAAAAATTTTAGACTTGCCGCGGTGCTACTCGATCTCCTCCACCACCATCAGGTCACGGGTGCTTGCACCCTTCGCATGGGCAAGCGCGGCCTGATAAGCGGGGGAGTTGTAACACTCCACCGCTTTTTCCAGGCTTGGGAAACGGGCGACGACGTTGCGCGGGCGGTCGTTGCCTTCGAGCTGCACATAACGCCCCCCACGCGCCAGGAAGACGCCGCCATGGGCCGCGATGGCCTCGGTCGCGCCTTTGGCGTAGCGGCCATAGGCCTCGGCATCGGTCACATGGACATGGGCGATCCAGAGAGCAGTGGGCATTGTCAGGCCTCCATCGCGGCTTCGGCCGCCTTGATTGCGGCCTCGGCCAGGGCGATGTCGGCGCCCCCGGCCTGCGCCATGTCGGGACGACCACCGCCGCCCTTGCCGCCCATCGCCTCGGCTGCGGCCTTGACGAGAGTGACGGCAGAAAGCTTCGCCGTCAGGTCAGCGGTCACGCCTGCCGCGACGGCGGGCTTGGCGCCGGTATCGGCGATCAGAAGCACAGCGCCGGAACCGAGGCGGGCCTTCATCTCGTCGATGAGCGCCGGAAGGTCCTTGCCCGAGACGCCGGACAGCACCTGAGCCACGAACTTCACCCCGTTGATTTCCTTGGCCTCCGGGCCAGAAGCCTTGCCACCCATCGCCACCTCGCGGCGCAGTTGCGCGACCTCGTTCGCCAGCGCCTTCCTCTCATCGAACAGCGCACGGATGCGGTCGGCAAGCTCGGCCGCCGGGGCTTTGATGATCGTTGCAATGTCATTCAGGCGGGCATCCTGCTGGCGCAGGTGATCCAGCGCGGCCTGCCCGGTCAGCGCCTCGATCCGGCGGACACCGGCGGAGGAGGCGCTTTCCGACAAGAGCACCATCGCCCCGATGTCGCCGGTGCGGGTGACATGGGTGCCGCCGCAAAGTTCGAGGGAATAGGTCTTGCCATCCGCGCCCTTGCCCGAGCCGTCCAGCGTGCCCATCGAGACGACGCGGACCTCATCGCCGTATTTCTCGCCAAACAACGCCTGCGCCCCGATAGCGCGGGCGTCGTCGGGAGTCATGATCCGGGTCTCGACCGGGGAGTTCTGGCGGATGAAGGTGTTCACTTCGGTCTCGATCAACGCGAGGTCCGGCGCCGTGATCGCCGCCGAATGGCTGAAGTCGAAGCGCAGCCGGTCAGCAGCGTTGAGAGAGCCCCGCTGGGCGACGTGATCGCCAAGCGTGCGGCGCAGGGCCTCGTGCAGCAGATGCGTTGCCGAATGGTTGGCGCGGATCGCCGACCGGCGGGTATGCGCAACCTCCAGCTTCGCGGGTTGTCCTTTGATCACAGTGCCTTCCGTGACCTTTGCAATGTGGATGAAGACCCCGGCGGCCTTCTTCACATCGGTCACTTCCGCAAGGCCGGTATCGGTGCGGATCAGCCCGGCATCGCCCACCTGACCACCGCTTTCGGCGTAGAACGGGGTCTGGTTGACGACGATCTGCACCGTCTCCCCCATGGCGGCCTGCCCGATGGCGGCCCCTTCACGGAGCAGCGCGGTGATCACACCCTCGGCCGTCTCGGTGTCATAGCCGAGGAATTCGGTCACGCCATGCTCTTCGGCGATCTCGAACCAGATCTTCGCATCGCCCGCAGCCCCGGTGCCGGACCAGGCGGCGCGGGCCTTGGCCTTTTGTTCCGCCATCGCCATGTCGAAGCCCTGCACATCGACCTCGCGCCCCTTTTCGCGCAGCGCGTCCTGCGTCAGGTCAAGCGGGAAGCCGTAGGTGTCGTACAGCTTGAAGGCCGCAGCGCCCGGAAGTGCGGCGCCCTCGCCCAGACCGGCAAGCTCGTCGTCCAGAAGCCGCAGGCCCCGGTCAAGCGTCTGTTTGAACTTGGTTTCTTCCGACCGCAGCGTCTCTTCGATCAGCGACTGCGCGCGGGTCAGTTCCGGATAGGCCCCGCCCATCTGCCGGACCAGCGCCGGGACCAGACGGTGCATCACCGGATCCTCTGCACCAAGCATATGGGCGTGGCGCATCGCCCGGCGCATGATGCGGCGCAGAACATAGCCCCGGCCCTCGTTCGAGGGCATCACGCCATCGGCGATCAGGAAGCTCGTGGAGCGCAGATGGTCGGCAATCACCCGGTGATGGATCTTGCCCGGCCCATCGGGATCGGCACTGGTCGCGTGGGCACTGGCCTCGATCAGGCTGCGCATCAGGTCGGTGTCGTAATTGTCGTGCTTGCCCTGCAGAAGCGCGCCGATCCGCTCCAGCCCCATGCCGGTGTCGATCGACTGCATCTCCAGGGGAACCAGCCGCCCGTCGGCGAACTGTTCGTTCTGCATGAAGACGTTGTTCCAGATCTCGATGAAACGGTCGCCGTCTTCCTCGGCGCTGCCGGGAGGGCCGCCCCAGATATGCGGGCCGTGGTCATAGAAGATCTCGGTGCAAGGGCCGCAGGGGCCGGTCGGGCCCATGCGCCAGAAGTTGTCGTCGCTGGCGATGCGGATGATCCGCTCCTCGGGCAGGCCCGCGACCTTCTTCCAGATCGTCGCCGCCTCGTCGTCGGTGTGGTAGACGGTCACCAGAAGCTTGTCCTTGGCCAGGCCGAAGTCCTTGGTCAGCAGCTCCCAGGCGAAGGCGATGGCCTGATCCTTGAAATAGTCGCCGAAGCTGAAATTCCCCAGCATTTCAAAGAAGGTATGGTGGCGCGCGGTGTAGCCGACATTGTCGAGATCGTTGTGCTTTCCGCCGGCTCGGACACATTTCTGCGCCGTGGTGGCGCGCTTGTAATCCCGCGTCTCGACCCCGGTGAAGAGGTTCTTGAACTGCACCATGCCCGAATTGGTGAACATCAGCGTCGGGTCGTTCCGCGGCACCAGGGGCGAGCTGTCCACCACCCGATGATCGTTGCGGCGGAAGAAATCGAGGTAGGTGGAGCGGATGTCGTTCAGCGAGGCCATATGGGCGCTATCCTTGGCGAAAGCGGAATTTCGGCACCCGTGTAGCCCCCCGCAACCTGCCTGTCCACAGGCGGGCTTCCGGCCAGGGAAAAAAGGCGATCAGCGCAGCACTTCGACGGCGTCGCCGAGGCGGATCACCCCATCTTCGACGATGCTGCAAAGGACCCCGCGCAGACGCAGGGGCTTGTGCTCGGCTGTGCGGGCCCAGTCATAGGCATCGGCTCCGTAGCGCACCTTCCACTTCGCACAACTGTCGTTGAATACCTCCGAGACACGCAGGACGGCAGTGCCGACGGCAAGCAACTGACCCTCGGGCAGGTTCGCCTCGGTCATGTCCAGATCGCAGACGAAAGTATCCCCCGGATGCACGGTGCCCGCACGGTCGCGCCAGACCAGATCCAGCACCCGGCGCGGCAGGATCGAAACCTGGATGCCGGGATGGCCGCTGCCGTCAGGCAGCTTCAGCCAGGGAGCGGTTTCCCAGCGTTCGCCGGGGATGCCCCGGTCACGGGTCAGGGCAAGTTCATCGACAAAACGACGCTCGCCGTAGCCGGGGCGAAAGCACAAAAGCTCGACCGCGCTGCCGGTCTTCGGCGCAGAAAGCACCCCCGGCAACGCGGCCATCAGCTCCGACATGGTCGCCTGGTCGGTCACTCGTCCAGCACGTCCCCGCTCTCTTCACCCGCCATGGTGAAATCAAGCCCGTTGGCGGCGCGGATCTTGTCCTCGATCGCCAGGGCGACAGAGGGATTCTGCTTGAGGAAAGCCTTCGCGTTTTCACGGCCCTGACCGATACGTTCGTCGCCGTAGGAATACCAGGCGCCGGATTTCTCGACCACGCCCGCCTTGACACCAATGTCGATGAGCTCGCCGGTCTTGGAGATGCCTTCGCCATACATGATGTCGAATTCGATCTGCTTGAACGGGGGGGCGACCTTGTTCTTCACCACCTTGACGCGGGTGGTGTTGCCGACGACTTCCTCGCGGTCCTTGATCGCGCCGATGCGGCGGATATCCAGGCGGACGGAGGCGTAGAATTTCAAGGCGTTACCGCCGGTCGTGGTTTCCGGCGAGCCGAACATCACGCCGATCTTCATCCGGATCTGGTTGATGAAGATCACCATGCAGTTGCTGCGCCCGATGCTGGCGGTCAGCTTGCGCATGGCCTGGCTCATCAGGCGGGCCTGGCTGCCCATCTGCATGTCGCCCATGTCGCCCTCGATCTCGGCTTTCGGGACCAGGGCGGCAACCGAGTCGACCACCACAAGGCTGACCGCGCCGGAGCGGACGAGGGTATCGACGATTTCCAGCGCCTGTTCGCCGGTGTCGGGCTGGCTGATCAGCAGCTCATCCAGGTTGACGCCCAGCTTCTTGGCATATTGCGGATCAAGCGCGTGTTCGGCATCGACAAAGGCGCAGACGCCGCCCTTTTTCTGTTCCTCGGCGACGACATGCAGCGTCAGCGTGGTCTTGCCCGAGGATTCCGGCCCGTAGATCTCGACGATCCGGCCCTTGGGCAGGCCGCCGATCCCCAGCGCGATGTCGAGGCCACGCGAGCCGGTCGAGGTCGCCTCGATCTCCATCGCCGGGCTGTCGGCACCAAGCCGCATGATCGAGCCCTTGCCGAACTGTCGTTCGATCTGCGCGAGCGC
>JAGPEG010000033.1 GCA_018057165.1 Tabrizicola sp. | reverse complement strand
GCCAGGGGGCGATCAGGCGCAAGAGCGCGGCTTCGAAACCCTCGGGGGCCAGATTGCCCATACCCTCATCCGACTCCGCCTCGGCCAGCACGTTGCCATCGGCCCCCATCGCCCAGGCGCGCAGGTTCGAGGTGCCCCAGTCGACGGCAATCCAGTCGGGTGTCAGGGTATCGGTCATCCGGAAACAAAACCTCCGTCAAGGATCAGGGTCTGCGAGGTCATCATGCGCGAAGCGTCGGCGGCGAGGAACAGCACCGCCCCGGCCATGTCGGCGGGGAGGATCGGGTCGGGCAGGCACTGTCTGGCCAGGTGGCTGGCAAGGGCGTCGGGGGTGACCCAAAGCTGTTTCTGCCGGTCGGTCAGCACCCAGCCCGGCGCGATGGCGTTGACCCGGATGCGGTCCGGCCCGAATTCGCGCGCCAGCGTGCGGGTCAGGCCGATGATCCCGGCATTGGCGGTGATATAGGCGGCATAGCCGGTGTCGGCCATCATGAAGCTGATCGAGGAGAAGTTGATGATCGACCCCCCGCCCGCCGCCTGCATGCCCGGAATGACCGACTGGCAGGCGAAGAAATAGGACCGCAGGTTGACGTCGATCGACCAGTCCCAGAAGGCCTGATCGGTTTTCAGCGTGTCATGGCGCTGGTCGTTCGCGGCGTTGTTGACGAGGGTGGTGATCGGGCCATGTGCCTTGGCGGCGGTGGCGAGGGTCAGCTGCAACTGGTCGGTGACGGCGATGTCGCAGGGCAGGAACAGCGGGCGGTTGCCGGTGGCCCGTTCCATCGCGTCGCAGAAAGGCGTGGCGTCGGAGCGCTGGCAGAAGGCGACCTTTGCCCCCTGGCGCAGGAAGGCTTCGGTCAGGGCGGCGCCGATGCCCGCGCCGCCGCCGGTGATGAAGACGGAACGGCCCTTCAGGTCGGGAAAGACGGGATCGGTCATGCTCTGGTCCTATTGCGGCCCCGGATCGCGGGACCGGCTGCGGGCGACAGGATGAATGGGTGCCGTTCTGGCCAACCAGCGTCAAGGGGGTCCGTTCTTGTCCACGCCCGGACCCCAAGCACCAGCCTGTCCCGGATCGGTCTAATGCCCCGCCAGGAACTTCTCGGCATCCAGCGCGGCCATGCAGCCCATCCCGGCGCTGGTCACCGCCTGCCGGTAGATGTGGTCGGTCAGGTCGCCCGCCGCGAAGACGCCGGGGATCGCGGTCCGGGTGCTGCCCGGCTCGACGACCACATAGCCGCCGGAATGCAGGGGAAGCTGGTCCTTCACCAACTCGGACGAGGGGGCATGGCCGATGGCGACGAAGAACCCGGCGCAGGCAATCTCGGATTCGGCGCCGGTCTTCAGGTTGCGCAGCTTTACGGCGGTGACGCCCAGCGGGGCTTCGGTCCCCAGCACATCGGTCACTTCGCTGTCCCAGACGACCGCGATCTTCGGGTTCTTGAACAGCCGGTCCTGCAGGATCTTCTCGGCCCGGAAACTGTCGCGACGGTGGACCAGCGTGACCTTCGAGGCGAAATTGGTCAGGAACAGCGCCTCTTCGACGGCGGTATTGCCGCCGCCGATCACCACGACTTCCTTGCCCCGGTAGAAGAACCCGTCGCAGGTGGCGCAGGCCGAGACGCCGAAGCCCTTGAACTTTTCCTCGTTTGGCAGCCCGAGCCATTTGGCCTGCGCGCCGGTGGCAAGGATCACCGCATCGGCGGTGTAGGTGGTGCCACTGTCGGCGGTCGCGGTGAAGGGCCGCTTCGAGAGATCAAGCGCGGTGATGTAGTCCGAGATCACCTCGGCCCCCATCGCCTTGGCGTGTTCCTCCATCCGCACCATCAGGTCTGGGCCCTGCACGGTATGGTCGCCGGGCCAGTTCTCGACCTCGGTGGTGATGGTCAGCTGGCCACCGGGTTGCAGGCCCTGGATCAGCAAGGGTTCCAGCATGGCGCGGGCGGAATAGACCGCAGCGGTATAGCCCGCCGGGCCGGAGCCGATGATCAGAACCTTGGTGTGCCGCGCGTCGCCCATGCTGTCCCCCGTATGCCGGCCCCCGATATAGTCCGCCGCGACGGGGGCGGAAAGCCCCTGCATGGCGGGGTTGCAGCAGGCGCCGCGTATCGTTTTCTTGCGTCCAGTTGAAACATTATTGCGCAATCAGGCCCCCGCGCGTAAGTAAGGCCCCAGAACGGAGGCACCATGGCCGCGCACAAGCTTGATCCCATCGACCGTCAGATTCTGGCCGAATTGCAGGCCGATGGCCGGATGACCAATGTCGAGCTGGCAAGCCGGGTGGGCATCTCGGCACCGCCCTGCCTGCGCCGGGTGCGCGGGCTGGAGGAAACCGGCTATATCCGTGGCTACCATGCCGACATCAATGCGCGCGAACTGGGGTTCGAGGTGCAGGTCTTCGCGATGGTGCGGCTGAATTCGCAGGCCGAGGCTGATCTGGCCGCCTTCGAGGCGCGCTGCCGGGCCTGGCCCCTGGTGCGGGAGTGTCACATGCTGAACGGCGAGATCGACTTCATCCTGAAATGCGTCTCGCCCGATCTTTCGACCTTCCAGAGCTTCCTGACCGAAGAGCTTCTGAAGGCCGATCACGTCGCAAACGTGAAGACCAGCCTTGTCATCCGCTGTGCCAAGGATGAACCCGGCCTGCCCTTCGATATTCTGGAAGCGCGGCTGGCGAAGAACGCCTGAGCCGGATCAGCGGGCGGCGTCGGAAACCTGGCGCGTGGCGGTTTTCAGCCGCATCGCGAAACCCTTCTGCCCGGCGACCATCGCAGTGCGGCCCGAGGATTGACGGGCCGAGGCGCGGGCCACCACGCGGGCGTCTTCGCCGTCACCGACGGTTTCAAGGATGGAGAGAATCCAGCGCCGCCGGGTCTTCATCTGGATGATCATCGCTTTCCCCGTCGCAATACAACCTGACAGGGAAAGGGATGGAAGGAGATTGCGGCAGGGTTGGGGAAGAACCGTGCAGCAATCGGAGCATTTTCATGCCTATTTTCGCCCAGTTATAGCCTTATTGTCGCAATCAGCCGCCCGTAATCGGCCTCGCCGGCATGGGTCGTGCGGCGGAAGGAATAGAACCGCGAGGGGTCGCGGTAGGTGCAATGGCCGGTCCAGTGCGCCTGTTTCACCCCTGCGTTGCGCAGGCGATGCAGGCCATAGCCGGGCAGGTCGAAATGCATGCGCACGCCTTCGCCATTGGCAAAGTAGCGGCTGCTGGCCTCATCCTCCGCCCGGAAACGGTCGAAGAATTCCGGGCCGACCTCATAGGCGGCCTGGCTGATCGTCGGGCCGATCACGGCGGTGATGTTCGACCTTTGCGCGCCAAGCGTCTCCATCGCCGCGATGGTGGCTTCCAGCACGCCATCCACCGCGCCGCGCCAACCGGCATGGGCCGCCCCGATCACCTTCGCCTTTGGGTCGGAGAACAGGACCGGCTGGCAGTCGGCGGTGAGAACGGCCAGAAGAATGCCGGGGGTGGCCGTGACCAGCGCATCGGCCTCGGGCCGGATCGACAGGGGGCCGGTGACGGGCAGGGCGCGGGCCGAATGCACCTGATGCACCGTGACCAGCGCCTCTGGCCCGACGCCCATCGCCTCGGCGACACGCGCGCGGTTGATCGCGACGATCTCGGTCTGGTCCGACGACCCGGTGCCGCAGTTCAGCCCGGCGAAGATGCCCGAAGACGCCCCACCCTTGCGGGTGAAGAAACCGTGGCGGGCGTCAAGCGCATCCGAGGTGATGATTTCCAGCGTGGAGGGCATCAGGCAAATCCGGGGGGTGGCGGGGCACCGGCAGAGGTTATCGCCAGCACCTTGAACAGCGAACCCATTTCTGCGGGATCGGTCAAGCGGTGATGCGCGGCGCGGTGGCTTTCCAGTGCGGCGCCGGTGAGGCCCTGGGCCAGACGTTCGGCGCGGGCGTCGATGCCAAGCCGGGTCAGCACCGCGCCTTGCCTGTCATAGGCGAAGCCCTGCGCCAGCGCGGCAAGGGGTTCGAAATCGACATGGGCGGTGAGGTCTGCTTCGCCGGGATGAGTGAGCGGATCGTCAGGGGCATGGTTTCGCAGGGCCTGAAACGTGTCGCCTTGCGACCGCCAACCGCCATAGTCGATCCAGTAGGCCACTCCGCCAGCCCTTGCGATGCGGGTCGCGACCTCGGCGACGGCATGGCGGGCGGCAAGGTTATCCTCGACCAGCGCGCCGTCCGGGGCATTGCGGAAGGCGGGGGTGTCGGGCACCTGCGGCAGCGGGGCGGAGAGGCCGAAGACAAGCTGGTCGCCCCGCAGGCCGATCAGGCGTTCCTGCCAGCCCTGCGGCCCGTTGATGAACTGGCGGATCGGCAGGGCGTCAAGAAATTCGTTCGCGATGAGAAAAAGCGGGCCTTCGGGCAGGTCCTCGACCCGGTCGAGCCATCCGGGCGCATGGGCGGAAAGCAACGCGGCCTGCATCTGGCGCAGATGCGGCGAGGCTTCGACCAGCACCACCTGCGCCGCCGCATGGAAGCCGGGGACGCCGCGTGTTGCGCGCAGGATGTCGGCCATCAGCGTGCCCCGGCCCGGCCCAAGCTCGGCCAGGGTGAAGCGGGTGGACGATCCCCGATCCAGCCAGGCTTGAGCGAGGGCAAGGCCCAGAAGCTCGCCGAACATCTGGGAGATTTCGGGGGCGGTGGTGAAGTCTCCCCTGGTCCCGAAGGGGTCGCGGGTGGTGTAGTAGCCGTGGACCGGATGCAGCAGGCATTCGGCCATGTAGTCGGCCACGGTGATCGGCCCGGTCTCGCGGATGCGCTCGGCCAGAAGACGGGCGAGCGGGGTCATCGCGTCCGGGCGCGGAGGACGAACCAGAGCCCGGCGGCAATCATCGGCAGCGACAGGAGCTGGCCCATGGTCAGGCCGTAAGCGCCGATCTGGACGGCCCAGCCGATCGGGTTGCCCTCGGAGACGAACTGCGCGTCTGGCTGGCGGACGAATTCGACCAGGAAGCGGGCGATGCCATAGCCGGTCAGGAACAGCCCCATCAGCGCGCCGGGGCGCTTGAACCAGCCACGACGGAAGGCAAGCCAGGTCAGCACGACCAGCAGCAGCAGGCCTTCGAGCGCGGCCTGGTAGAGCTGGCTTGGATGCCGGGCACAGGCGCCGGTCAGCTGGGCGCAGGTCTGCGCGGCGGCGCCGGGGAAGATCACGCCCCAGGGCAGGTCGGTCTGGCGGCCCCAAAGCTCGGCATTGACGAAGTTCGACAACCGGCCGAGGCCCAGGCCCACCGGGGCGGCGATGGCCAGCAGGTCGCCCATGGACAGCATCGGGATCTTCTCGCGCCGACAGAACCAGATCCCGGCCAGCACCACCCCGGCAAAGCCGCCGTGAAAGGACATGCCGCCCTCCCAGACATAGGGAATGCGCCAGGGTTCGGCGAGGAAGGTGGCGGGTTCGTAGAAGATCACATAGCCCAGCCGCCCGCCGAGGATCACGCCCACCACGGCCCAGGTGAAGAAACGTTCGACCTGTTCGGCGGTCAGCGGCGGCGCGTCTGCCCAAAGCCGGGGCGTGCGGATGGCGCGCAGGATGATCCACCAGCCGTAAAGCAGCCCGGCCATATAGGCCAAGGCATACCAGCGCAGGGCGATCTCGCGGCCGAAAAGCTCGAAGGCGAAGAGGTTGGGCGAAATGTCGGGGAAGGGGATCATGCGGGTCCTGTGCAGCTTTGACCGTGCGAGCTTCGGGACCGCTTGTCGCGGGCAGGGGGGACGATGTCAACCGCGCCCCGTTCCATGCGCCTTGCCCTCCTGCCGGGGCGGGGCCATATAGGAGGCAAGACGCAGGAGGGGACCCCATGCAGACCCGCAACAAGTTCTTCGATGACATGAGCCAGCTCATGACCAATGCGATGGGCGTGGCCCAGGGGGCCAAGACCGAGGCCGAGACCGCGATGCGTAGCTTTGTCGACCGCTGGATGGCCGACCGCGATTTCGTCACGCGCGAGGAGTTCGATGCCGCCCGCGCCATGGCGCAGAAGGCGCGCGAGGAGAATGCGGCGCTGGAAGCCCGGATCGCGGCGTTGGAGGCGGTGCTGGCGAAGAAGAAAGGCTGAAGGCGCACGGCGCACCGGGCTTGTGCGAAAATCCCCGTAGGCCAACGGCCCCGGCTGGGATAGATTTGCGGTCGACCCCCTGCGCAAGGTGCCGCAATGACCATCCACCCCGAAACCCGCGTCGGTCATGTTCATCTGAAGGTCGCCGATCTTGACCGGGCGATTGCCTTCTATTCCGGCATCCTGGGCTTTGACGTGACCCAGCGCTACGGCGCTCAGGCGGCCTTCCTGTCGGCGGGCGGCTATCACCATCATATCGGGCTGAACACCTGGGACAGCCTTGGCGGCACCGCCCCGCCGCCCGGCCATACCGGGCTTTTCCATTCCGCTTTCCTGTTTCCCGACCGCAAGGCACTGGCCCAGGTGCTGAAGCGGCTGGTCGAAGCTGGCTATCCGCTGACCGGGGCCAGCGACCATGGCGTGTCCGAGGCGCTGTATCTGGACGACCCCGACGGCAACGGGGTGGAACTGTACCGCGACCGGCCCGAGGCCGATTGGCCCCGCGATGCGGATGGTTCCCTGTCGATGGTGACGCGGCGACTGGATGTGCAGGCGCTTCTGGCCGAAGCCGACTGAAGCCTGTCCGACCAAGAGGTGGCGCCGGTCTTGTCGATCACCCGGCAGGTGATCAGACCCGGATCAGCCGGAAGGCGGCCGAGGCCCCCCAGCCCGCCACGACGGCCAGCACCAGCGAGACCAGCCCGTAGATCAGCGGCTGTTCCTGGGCGAGGTTGAAGACGAACCGCTCCAGCCCCTCCTTCCGCACCCCGATCACCTTTTCCTGACTGGCGACCACCCTTTTGTCGCGCAGCAGGAAAAGCCGCACCTTGTATTCGCCTTCGGTCAGGTTGGCGGGAAGCTCGACATCGGTGCGGAAAAGCGTGGCCTCGGTCAGCTCGACCTTGCCTTCGAGGATGCGGTAGCGGCCCTCGTTCGTGCGCACCCGCAACAGCGCCAGGATGAACTCGCCCGATTTGTCGGCTTCGCCCGAGATGCCGATGGCGCGGATCACCCGCTCGATGGTGATGCCGTAGCGCAGGTTGTCGATGTCCGAGAGGATGTGGTTCAACGGCCCGGTGGTGGCGACGGCGTAGAAGCTGGGGGCGCTGTCGATCATGACCGAGGCGTTGTTGACCCAGATGCCCGCGACCCGGCCCTTGCGCCGCACGGCGACGCGGGTGGCGGGTCCTTCGACAGTGACGATCACCTCGAGCGGGCCCCCTGCGGGCGGGGGGGCATCGCGCTTCACCGCGCCGTAGATCAGGATTTCCGAGCCATCGAAATCGGCGGTGATCGAGACGCGGTTCTGGCTCATCCCCGAGACGATCACCTCTTGCATGGGGGCGGGGGCTTCTTGCGCGGCGGCGGGCAGGGCCAGCGCAAGGCTGAGGGCCAGGGCAAGACTTAGGGCCAGGGCGCGGATCATGGCATGGCCCCCGGCGCGACGCTGTAAAGCTCGTCAGGGGTGACAAGAAGATCGGCCGCGATGCGTATCGCGACGGTCAGGACCAGCAGCGACAACAGGATGCGCAGCTGTTCCGCCTTCAGCCGGACGCCGACCCTGGTGCCGATCTGCGCGCCGATGACGCCGCCGAGGATCAGAAGCAGCGCCAGCAGCATGTCGACGGTCTGGCTGTTGACCGCATGCATGACCGTGGTGAAGCCGGTGACGAAGATGATCTGGAACAGCGAGGTGCCGATCACGACCTTGGTGGGCATCCCCAGGAGATAGATCATCGCGGGCACCAGGATGAAGCCGCCGCCGACGCCCATGATCGCGGCCAGGAACCCCACCGCCGCCCCGATCAGCGCCGGCGGGATCACGCTGATGTAAAGCCCGCTGGCGCGGAACTTCATCTTGAAGGGCAGGCCATGCACCCAGGAATGCACATGGGCGCGACGGATCGGCGCCCCGCCGGGCTTGCGCGACCGCAGCAGGCTGCGCAGGCTTTCCTGAAGCATCATCGCACCGATCAGGCCGAGGAAGAGGACATAGGACAACTGCACGAAAAGATCGACCTGGCCCAGCCGCGTCATCCAGGCAAAGACCCAGACCCCGATGGCCGAACCGACGAAACCGCCCAGCAGTAGGACGGTGCCCATGTGAAAATCCACCCCCTTGCGGCGCAACTGCGCCAGCACGCCCGAGACCGAGGAGGCGACGACCTGGTTCGCCCCGGTCGCCACGGCGACGGCAGGCGGTACGCCGATGAAGAAAAGCAGCGGCGTGATCAGGAAGCCGCCGCCGACCCCGAACATGCCCGAGAGAAAGCCCACGATGCCGCCCAGCCCCAGGATGAGGAAGGCATTGACCGAAACCTCGGCGATGGGAAGATAAAGCTGCATCGAGGCGGCCAGTGCGCAAGCGAAAGCGGTGGAGTGATCAAAGGGTTGCGCGCCTTTGTCGGCGAAGTCAAACGCCCTTTCGTCTCAGTTTCGTGAGCGCAGGAATTCGCGCAGAATCCGTTCCAGTTTTGCCGCACCCAGGGGGGCCATCGCCTTGGTGTGTTCGTGGCTGATCTGTTCGTCCGACATGCCCGCCGCCATGTTGGTGATGGTGGAAATCGCCGCGACCCTCAGCCCCAGGAAGCGGGCCAGGATCACCTCGGGCACGGTGGACATGCCCACGGCATCGCCGCCGAGCAGCTTCAGCATGCAGATTTCGGCGGGAGTCTCGAAGGAGGGGCCGGAATACCAGCAATAGACGCCTTCCGGCAGGTCGATGTCCTGCGCGACGGCGGCGGCTTCAAGGGCACGCCGCATCGCGGGGTCGTGGGCGTCGGTCATCGGCACGAAGCGGGCGTCGGTCTTTTCGCCGATCAGCGGGTTCAGGCCGGAATAGTTGATGTGGTCCGACAGAAGCATCACGCTGCCCGGCGGAATGTCCGGCCGCAGGGACCCCGCGGCATTGGTCAGGATCAGTTGCGACGCCCCAAGCGCCTTCAACACCTGCAACGGCAGCAGCATCGCGCGGGGATTGCCGCTTTCATAGTAATGCTCGCGTGCGCCGAAGACCGCGACGCGGATGCCTTCCAAGAGGCCCACATGCAGGTGCGGATTGTGGCCCGAGACGCCGACATGCGGAAAGCCGGGCAGGTCGGCATAGGGAATCGCCACCCCGTCAACCGCCTGCGCCAGGTGGCCAAGGCCGGAGCCGAGGATCAGGCCAAGCGCGACCGGAGCATCCCCGGCGCGGGCACGGATCACGGCAGCCAGCGTTTCGGCGTCGGACATCAGCGTTCCTTCACATAGGGCTCGCCCCCCGCGCGCGGCGGGATCGCCTTGCCGACGAAGCCGGCAAGGACGAGGACAGTGAGGATATAGGGCAGGGCGTCAAGGAAGGGGACCGGGACCTTCACCTGCACGACCTTCTCCACCACGTCGGGGCGCAGGGCAAGCGCCTGGAAGAAGCCGAACAGCAGGCAGGCATACATCGCCTGGATCGGCCGCCACTTGGCGAAGATGAGGGCGGCAAGCGCGATATAGCCCCGCCCCGCCGTCATCTCTTTCCCGAAGCCCGCTTGCAGCGCCGTCGCCATATAGGCCCCGGCCAGTCCGCAGAGGACGCCAGTGACCATCAGGGCGGAAAAGCGCAAGCTGGGAACGCTGATCCCGGCGGTATCGACCGCCGCCGGGTTTTCCCCCACCGCGCGCAGCCGCAGGCCATAGCGCGTGCGGTACAGCACCCACCAGGTCAGGGCGACGATGACGAAGGCCGCGTAGACCAGGATCGAATGGCCCGAGATCACGTCGGCATAAAGCGGGCCGATCACCGGGACGGGGCGCAGCGCCTCGGCAAAGGGCAGGTGCAGCTCGCCAAAGCGGGCGGCGCCTGTCAGCGGCGGAGTGCGGCCGCCCTGTCCGAAGAGGCTTTGTGCGGCCAGCACCGTAAGGCCGGACGCAAGGAAATTCAGCGCCACCCCGGCGATCAGCTGGTTGCCGCGGAAGGTGATCGAGGTCACGCCATGGATCAGGGCAAAGGCCAGCGACCCGGCGATCCCGGCCAGCGCGCCAACCCAGGCCGACCCCGAATAATAGGCGACCGCCCCGGCGCACATGGCGGCGACCAGCATCTTGCCTTCCAGCCCGATGTCGAAGACGCCGGAGCGTTCCGAATACAACCCGGCAAGGCAGGCGAGAAGCAGCGGAGTTGCCAGCCGCAGGGTGCTGTCGAGAAGTTGCAGAAGCGTGCCGTAATCCATCACGCGGTCTCCAGCTTGGGCTGACGGAACAGGGCGAAGATATAGGTCAGCAGCATCCGCACCATCATGTCCAAAGCTCCGGTGAACAGGATCACCAGCCCCTGCACCACGGTCCGAAGTTCAATGGGGATCTTGGTCCAGAGCCCAAGTTCGGCGCCGCCCTGGAAGAGGAAGCCGAACAGAAGTGCCGCCAGCACCACGCCGACCGGATGGTTGCGCCCCATCAGCGCCACCGCGATGCCGATGAAGCCCGCGCCCGAAGCCGAGTTGCCAAGAAGCCGCTCCGCCTCGCCCATGACGTTGTTGATCGCCATCAGGCCTGCCAGCCCGCCCGAGATCAGCATCGCGATCATGATGATCCGGGTCGGGTTGATCCCGGCATAGCGGGCGGCGGCTTCCGATTTGCCGAAGGCGCGGATCTGGTAGCCAAGCCGCGTCCGCCAGAGGAGGAGCCAGACGACAACCGCCATCGCCAGCGCGATGAAGAAGGTGACGTTGGCGGGAACCTTGCTGTCGAAGATCAGGTTCACGCCTGGGATCTCGTTGAACCTGGGCAGATGCGCTTCCGGCGGGAAATTGGCGGTTGCCGGGTCCATCTTGCCGGGGGGACGCAGCACGTCGACCAGCATGAAGATCATCAGGCTGGCCGCGATGTAGTTGAACATGATCGTGGTGATCACGATATGGCTGCCGCGTTTCGCCTGCAGATAGGCCGGGATCGCCGCCCAGGCCGCCCCGAACAGCGCCGCCCCGACCGCGGCCGTCAGCAGAGCCAGCGTCCAGTGCGGCCAGGGGATGAAGAGGACGGCCAGTGCCACCCCCAGCCCGCCAAGCTGCGCCTGCCCCTCGCCGCCGATGTTGAAAAGGCCGGCATGGAAGGCCACGGTCACGGCCAGACCGGTGAACATGAAGCTGGTGGCGTAATAGAGCGTATAGCCCCAGCCATAGGCGTTCATCACCGAGCCCTGGACCATCACCGTGATCGCCTCCCAGGGGTCCTGCCCGATGGCAAGGATGACCAGCGCCGACAGGATCGCCGCCAGCGTCAGCGAGACGAAGGGGACAAGGGCGACATCGGCCCAGCGTGGCAAGCGGTCCATCAGGCGGCCTCCCCTTTCCCCGTTACCCCGGCCATCAGGAGGCCCAGCTCGCGTTCGTCGGTCTTTTCCGGGTCGCGGAAGCCCATCAGCTTGCCGTCGAACATCACGGCGATGCGGTCCGAGAGGCTCATGATCTCGTCCAGTTCCACGCTGACCAGAAGGATCGCGGCGCCCGCGTCGCGCAGGGCGATGATCTGGTTGTGGATGAATTCGATCGCGCCGATGTCGACGCCGCGGGTGGGCTGGCCGACCAAGAGCAGCGCGGGGCTTTGCTCGATCTCGCGCGCCACCACGATCTTCTGCTGGTTGCCGCCGGAAAAACTTTTGGCGGGAAGCCAGCAATCCGGCGGGCGGACGTCGAACTTCTCCATCTTCTTGCGGGTGTCGTCGCGCAGGGCGTCGTTGTCCATCAGAAGCGCGTTCTTCTGATAGTCCGGGTCGTTGAAATAGCCGAAGGCCATGTTTTCCCAGGCGGTGAAGTCCAGGATCAGCCCATAGTGGTGGCGGTCCTCCGGGACATGCGCGATCCCTGCCGCGCGGCGGCTTTGCCCGTCGGACCCCGCGCCGGACAGGGGCAGCGCGGCACCCTTGAGCGTGGCCTTGCCGGTCGCCGCCTGCATTCCGCCAAGCGCGGCCAGCAGTTCGGACTGCCCGTTACCGGCGACGCCCGCGATGCCCAGGATCTCGCCCGCCCGGATCTCGAAGCTGACGCCTTTCAGCCGTTCGACCTTGTGTTCGTCGCGCACCCGCAGGTCTTCGACCTTCAACACCACCTCGCCCGGTTTGGCGGGGCCCTTGTCGACCTCCAGCAGCACCTTGCGGCCCACCATCAGCTCGGCCAGCGCCTCGGGGCTGGTCTCGGCGGTCTTCACCGTGGCGACCATCGTGCCGCGCCGCATGACGCTGACATTGTCGGTCGCCTCCATGATCTCGCGCAGCTTGTGGGTGATCAGGATGACCGTCTTGCCCTGGTCCTTCAGCCCTTTCAGGATGCGGAACAGGTGGTCGGCCTCATCCGGGGTCAGAACCCCGGTCGGTTCGTCCAGGATCAGGATCTCGGCCTGACGATAGAGCGCCTTCAGGATTTCCACCCGCTGCTGGTGGCCGACCGACAGGTCCTCGATCAGCGCGTCGGGGTCGACCTCCAGGTCATAATCGCGCGCCAGACGTTCCAGCTCTTTCCGCGCCTTCGAGAGCGAGGTGTTGAGCATCGGCCCATCCTCGACCCCGAGGATGATGTTTTCCAGCACGGTGAAGTTCTGCACCAGCTTGAAATGCTGGAACACCATGCCGATGCCCGCACGGATCGCGCTCTGGCTGTCGGGGATCGCAGTCGGCTTGCCGTTGACGAAGATCTGGCCCGAATCGGCCTTGTAGAAACCATACAGGATCGACATCAGCGTCGACTTGCCCGCGCCGTTTTCGCCGATGATGCCGTGGATGGTGCCCTTCGGCACCGCGATGTTGATGTCCTTGTTCGCCTGAACCGGACCGAAGGCCTTGGAAATGCCCGTCAGTTCGATGGCAAATGCCACATCAGCCATGTCTTCCCCCTGTCCGGGCCCCCGTCGCTGGGCGGGCGGCTTGCCGGGTCGTCCTTGCAAAGATGCCGCACCAGAGGTCTGGCGCGGCATCATCCGTCGCGGCCTCAGCCGGTCAGAACGTGGCGGCCGGGCAGGTGTTGTCCGACATGTAGTCGTGGACGACGATCTCGCCCGCCTTGATCTTGGCGGCGGCCTCGTCGACCTTGGCCTGCATTTCGGGAGTCACCAGGCTGGCGTTGTTCTCGTCCATCGCATAGCCCACGCCGTCGTTCGCCAGACCCATGACGTTGATGCCGGGGGTCAGGTTCTCGCCTTCCTTGAAGGCCTCGTAGACCGAGTTGTCGACCTTCTTGACCATCGAGGTCAGGACCGAGCCGGGGTGCAGGTAGTTCTGGTTCGAATCGACGCCGATGGACAGGATCCCCTCATCCGCCGCTGCCTGCAGGACACCGACGCCGGTGCCGCCCGCTGCCGCATAGATCACGTCCGCGCCTTGCGCCTTCTGGCCCTTGGCCAGTTCGGCGCCCTTCACCGGGTCGTTCCAGGCCGCCGGGGTGGTGCCGGTCATGTTCAGGACGATCTTCGCATCCGGGTTTGCCGCCAGCACGCCCTGGGCATAGCCGCAGCCGAACTTGCGGATCAGCGGGATGTCCATGCCGCCGATGAAACCGACGGTGCCGGTCTTCGACGCCAGCGCCGCCATCATGCCGACAAGATAGGAGCCTTCATGTTCGTTGAAGACCACCGATTTCACGTTCGGCTGCTCCACGACCATGTCGATGATGGCGAATTTGGTGTTCGGAAAATCGGGGGCGACCTTGTTCAGCACGTCGCCGAAGGCAAAGCCGGTCATCACGACGGGGTTGGCGCCCGCTTCGGCCAGACGACGCAGCGCCTGTTCGCGCTGGGCTTCGTCCTGCATCTCCAGTTCCTTGAAGGTGCCGCCGGTCTCGGTCGCCCAGCGGGTCGCACCGTTGAAGGCGGCTTCGTTGAAGCTCTTGTCGAACTTGCCGCCAAGGTCGAAGATGATCGCCGGTTCAGCGGCAACGGCACCCGCGAGGAGTGCGAATGCGCAGGTGGCCCCGGCAAGGGATTTCATCAGGCTCATGGGTGTTCTCCCGGTTGATAAAGCGCTGTCCCGCCCTGTCCGCCGGTGATCCCGGTCGCGGGCGAGTTCTGATTGATTAGCGACAAAGCCCGGACAGGGGTCAAGCCAGATTCGCGTGAGCCCCGGAAAATCCTGACCTTTTGGTCAGGAACGCTTAGGCCGCCGGTGCGGGGGGCAGGTCGCGGGCCAGAACCAATGCGTCGATGCGCTGGCCAGTGGGCGTGCGGTAATAGCCGCGCCGGGTTCCGGCCTGCCGGAAGCCGCACGATTCGTACAGCGCGATGGCGGCGGGGTTGTCGGCGGCAACCTCGAGGAAGGTGCGCTCGGCGCCGCGCAGCTGTGCCTGATAGATGAACCGCGCCATCAGTTTGCGCCCAAGGCCACGCCGCCGGGCCTCGGGTGCGACGGCGATGGTCAGAAGCTCCGCCTCGCCCGCGACGGTCCGACCCAAGAGGAAGCCCGCGTCACCCTCGACCAGCAGGAAGGCCAGCTGGTCGGCAAGGAACCCCGCGAAGCTTGCGGCGTCCCAGGGGGCTGGCGTGACGAAACAGCGTTTGTGCAGGCTGGCAAGCTCCTCGGGCGTCACGGCAGGATCACCGGCGGCGGGTCCGACGGCGGTGCGGCATCGGCGCCACGCAGGTAGAAGGGCGCGGGGCGGGGCTGCGGGGTGTCGGCGCGACTGGCGGCGATGCGGGCCATGGCCACGGCCAGCGGCATGGCGGCGGGCAATGCACCCTCGCCCGCCGCCGAGCCGGTGGCGGGGCAGGCGGGCACGATCCGGTCGGCCAGATGCGCGATCCCGTCCCCGGCAGGGGTGAAAAGCTGCACATAGACCTGACCGCGCTTCGCATCCTCGATCACGATCAGCGGTCGCGGCAACCCGTGGGCCAAAGCCTCCAGCCGGGTGACGCCGATGGCCGGGATGCCAAGGCCAAGCGCCAGCCCGCGCGCGGCGGCGACCGCAATCCGGACGCCGGTGAAATTGCCCGGCCCGGTGCCAACGGCCAGCGCCTTCAGGTCGGACCAGCCGATGCCACCCTCGGCCAGCAGCTCCTCCAGCAGGGGGATCAGCCGTTCCGCCTGGCCCTTTTCCATCGGCTCAAGTCTTTGCACCACCCGGTCGGGCAAAAGCAAAGCGACCGCGCAATGCGCGGCCGAAGTGTCGAAGGCGAGGATCGGCAAGGCCATGTCCGGCCCCGACCTCAAGCGGCCACGGGGCGAACTTCCAGCACTTCCGGAATGTAGTGCCGCAGCAGGTTCTCGATCCCCATCTTCAGCGTCAGGGTCGAGGACGGGCAGCCCGCGCAGGCGCCTTGCATGTGCAGGTAGACCACGCCCCGGTCAAAGCCGTGGAAGGTGATGTCGCCGCCATCCTGCGCCACGGCAGGGCGGACGCGGGTGTCGAGAAGTTCCTTGATCTGCTTGACGATGTCGCCATCCTCGCCGGTATGTTCGGCATGGCCGCCACTGGCGGAGCCGTCCCCGCCGATGACCGGCTGGCCGGACTGGTAATGCTCCATGATCGCGCCCAGGATCTGCGGCTTGATATGGGGCCAGTCGACATCATCCGCCTTGGTGACGGTGACGAAATCGGTCCCGAAGAACACGCCGGTCACACCGCCCGCGGCGAAGATGCGCTGCGCCAGAGGCGATTTCGCCGCCGCCTCGGCAGATGGGAAATCGGCGGTGCCAAGCTCAAGCACGGTCTGGCCGGGCAGGAACTTCAGCGTGGCAGGGTTCGGCGTGGATTCGGTCTGGATGAACATCATGGGTCTCCGACTGTTCCTGTCGGATATGCGCCTTGCCGACCACAACGTCAAGTCTGGAACGATTCTAAATAGCCCGCTCAGGCATGTCGGCGGGTGTATCCCGCCGTTTTCGCCTGCGACCGTCAGTCGCGGTCCGAGCCCCAGTAGGCATACATCTGCTCCAGCGCGGTCAAGGGGCGCAGGCGCGGGGCGGGCTGGCTGACGGCTTCGGCCACGAAATAGGGTGCCAGAATCGGCGTGGCATCACGGCGGGGCTGGCGGAAAGGGTGAACGGACATGATCTGGGGCCTTTCGGTAGGCTCCTCCCTGCGTCCGAAGATAGGCCTTTTCCGGCACCGCCCCAACGCCCTTCGCTGCATGGCGGCAATGCACTTGCAGCAAGGCCTACCAGACGAGCGCCACCCCGGTGTAAAGCAGCAGCGCCCCGATGGTGCAGGCCACGGCCAGCGAGCCGAGGTCCTTGGCGTCCTTGGCAAAGGCGGACCAGCCGGGCGAAAGATGGTCGACCAGCACTTCCAGCGCCGTATTCAAAGCCTCGACCGCGATCAGCAGCAAGCCGATGGCCAGCAGGCCCAGCACCTCCGGCAGCGAGGCGCCGAAGACCAGCAAGACAGCCAGCAGCCCGGCGATCAGCCCCACCTCCTGACGGAAGGCGCTTTCGCGGGCCAGCCGCTTCAGACCGCCAAGCGAATAGCCCGCGGCGGCGAAGAAATGCGCGATGCCGGATTTGCGTGGCGGTTTTTCCTGCACGGTCACGGCTTACCCCGTCGTGGCCGGGCGGCAGGCCCCGGCAAGATCAAGGGCTGCATCCTTCGCTTCCGTCGTCACATCGACCATTCCAAGCACCGTCGAGAACATGTTGTCGTGGCTGACCGCCTCGGTCGCTTTGGCCTTCAGGCATTCCTCGTCGATGCCCAGACTGTCACGGAACCTTTGCGACAGCCAGAGCACCATCGGCACCTTCGTCTGATACTCCGGCGCCATGAAATAGGGCGTGCCGTGCAGGTACAGCCCGCCTTCGCCCAAGCTTTCGCCATGGTCCGAGACATAATACATCGCCGGGATCACCCGGTCGCTGGCATCCAGAAGGTCGATCACCTGCGCCAGGAACCAGTCGGTGTAAACGATGGTGTTGTCGTAGGCGTTGACGATCTCCTCGCTGGAGCATTTCGTCAGCTCGGGCGTCTGGCAGGCGGGCTTGAACATCTCCTTCTCCGGCGGGTAGCGCAGCCAGTAGCTTGGCCCATGGCTGCCGATCTGGTGCAGGACGATGACCGTGTTCCCGGTGATGGTGTCGGCCTTGTCCTGAAGGCCCTTCAGGAACACCGCGTCGATGCATTCCGGGAAGCAGAACTCCGGCCCGTCCTCTGCTTTCATCGTGTGTGGACGCACTGGCAGCCGGTCGGCGATGTCCTTGTCGCCGGTGTTGTTGTCCCACCATTCGACATCGAACCCAGCGTGCATCAGCACATCGAGCAGGTTCTCGTTCGAAAGGCCGCCCTCGTAGGAATAGGCGTCCTTGGTCAGGGGTGAGAACATGCAGGGCAGCGAGGTCGCCGTCGCCGTGCCGCAGCTGGTCGCATTCGGGTAATAGACGATGTCGCGCGTCTTCAACTCGGCATTCGTCTCCCGGGCATATCCGCCCAGCGACCAGTTCTGCGCCCGTCCCGTCTCACCCGCGACGATGACCATCAGGATCGGTTTCTTGGCCTGCCCCAGCAGCGGGCCGGGCTTGGCATCGACCCCGGTCGGCTGCACCACGATCTGCGTCGACTTGAACATCATCTTGGCATAGCGCAGCGCAGCGCCCATCGGCGCAAGCGGCTGGACCGAGCCCATCAACTCCTTGTTGCCGCGCAGCACGGTGGAATAGGCCTTCATGTTGGTGAACAGCAGGCCGACGAGAAGCGCCACCGACAACACCGTGACCAGCCCGACCCCGGCCAGCCCGCGCAGCACCGGGGCGCGGCGGATGCGGACCCACAGCACCAGGGCCGACGGGACCACGCCATAGAGGAACACATGGCCCAGGAATTGCAGGGTGATGAGATGCTTCGATTCGGCGAAGGTCGTCGTCACCGCGTTCTGGATCATCTCGCGGTCGACCACGACACCCAGCACATCGACATAGTAGGATGTGACGCCCGCCGTGATCAGCAGTGCCACCAGCACCGGCTTCTGCGCCCGGCGCAGCGCCAGGACCGAAACCACCAGCAGCATCAGCGCCCAAACCGCCCCGGCAAAGACCAGCGCGGTCACGCTGCGACCTTCGAAGATGCGGAACAGATGGCCCCAGAAGGTCGAATTGCAGATCGCCAGCAAATAGGTCGCCACCAGTGCATTCAGCACGAAGGGCGAGAGTTCCGGGCGGTGGGCCAAGGGCGAGGCCTGGGTGGGGTCGGTCATTCAGGTTTCCTGGGGGACGCGGGCCGTGCAGTGACCCGCCGGTCAGTTAGACGGTGGCACCGGGAAATACTCTAAGCGCGCGCTTACGCAGACGATTCCGGTGGCTTCTCCCGGATGCCATCGGCAAGGCTCCGCGCGGACCCCGGTCAGGTGATGCTTTCAAGCCGTTCTTTCGACAGGTCCCCCGGAACGATGGTGATCGGGATCGGCAGGCTGCCGGAGCTGCGGGAAAGCGCCGTGACCAGCGGACCGGGGCCGGATTTTTCGGTGCCCGCACCCAGGACGAGGACGCCGATCTTCTCGTCTTCCTTCACCTGCGCCAGGATTTCGTTCACCGGATCGCCCTCGCGGATGACCAGCTCGGGGTTCACCCCCTGCTTGTCGCGCATCCACTTGGCGAAGACCTCGAAATGCGCCTCGATCCGTTCACGCGCCTCGGCCCGCATCAGGTCGGCGACGCCCATCCAGGTCTGGAACTCTTCCGGCGGCACGATGGACAGGATCGTCACCCCGCCCCCGGTATGGGCGGCCCGCAGGGCGGCAAAGCGCATGGCATTCAGGCATTCGCGGCTGTCGTCCAGCACGACCAGGAATTTCCGCATGTCTCTCCCCTTTGACGCCGCAATATCGCGCGGGCAGCGGGGAGAAGGCAAGCGTCACGCGCGGGTCTCATGCGGAATCGGCCCGCACGGCGATCTTGGGATACAGCCGCCAGAGCGTGATGCAGCGCGTCACGTTCAGCACCATCAGCGCCGCCCAAAGCCCGTGGTTCCCCGCCAGCGGCACCAGGATCAGCAGCGCCACGACATAGATCGCGACCGAGACGAGCATGGCGCGCAGCATGTCCCCGGTCATGAGCGCGCCGATGAAGATGCCGTCATAGATCCAGGCGGCGACCCCGATCAGCGGGGCGACAACCAGCCAGGGCAGATAGGCGCGGGCGGCTTCGCGCACGTCAGGGGCGGTGGTCATCAGGTCGATGATCATCGGGCCGAACAGCGCAAAGACCAGCGCCAGCGCCACTGCCCCGCCAAAGCCCCATTGCATGCAGATACGCCCGGCGGCGTGCGTGTCGCCCACCGACCGCGCGCCGATGGCCTGACCGATCAGCGCCTCGGCGGCAAAGGCGAAACCGTCCAGCGCATAGGCCGTGATCTCCAGGAACTGTATCAGCACCTGGTTCGCCGCCAGCGTCACGTCGCCGAACCGCGCGCCGAGGAAGACGAAGCTGGTGAAGGAAAGCTGCAGCAGGATCGTCCGCGCCATGATGTCCCGGCTGGCGGAAAACATTCGGCGGATGGCGATCCGGTCGCCCAGTCGCGCCAGCGCCTCGCGCAGCACGGGCCCGAAGGCATCGCGCGCCAGCCACAGCGCCAACAGAAGCCCGGTCCATTCCGCGATCAGGGTGGCCAGCGCCACGCCGGGCACGCCCCAGCCAAGGCCCAGCACGAACCAGAGGTCCAGCAGGATGTTCAGCCCGTTCTGCCACAGTTGCAGCACCAGCACGCCCCGCGTCCGCTCCAGCCCGACCAGCCAGCCGGTCAGCGCGTAAAGCGCGATGGTGGCAGGTGCGCCCCAGATGCGGATCGCCAGATACTGATGCGCCAGCCCTTCCACCTCGGCCGAGGCCGGGGCCGCGCTGAATGCCGCCGCGAACAGCAGCCCCTGCGCGACCACCAGCGCCAGCCCCGCGACCAGCCCCACGATCAGCGCGCGCAGCAGGACAGCCGACCGCTCGCCTAGGTCCCCCGCCCCCTGCGCCTGCGCCGCAAGGCCCGAGGTCGACATGCGCAGGAAGCCGAAAGCCCAGTACAGCGT
>JAGPEG010000180.1 GCA_018057165.1 Tabrizicola sp. | reverse complement strand
GGCGATGCGCGTGAAGAAACCGTCAAACGGCCTGCTCTCCCCATGAAGGTACGGAAATCCCTACGGGTTCACCTTCAGCACGATCTTTCCGACATGCCCGCCGGATTCGATGCGCCAATGCGCCGCCGGGGCGTCGTGCAGCGCATGCTCGCTGTCCATCACCACCCGCAAGGCGCCGCGCTCGATCATCGGCCAGATGTTTTCCTCCACCGCCTTCGCGATCTTCGCCTTGGCCAGATCCGACTGCGGGCGCAGGGTCGATCCGGTCAGCATCAGCCGCCGCGTCATCATCTCGGCCAGGTTCAGCGTGACTTTCGCGCCTTGCAGGAAAGCGATCTGCACCAGCCGCCCGTCATCGGCCAGAGTCTTCAGGTTGCGCTCGATGTAAGGCCCGCCCACCATGTCGAGAATCAGGTTCGCTCCGCCCAAGGCCTTCATTTCGGTCACGAAATCGGTGCTGTGGTAGTTGAACGCGGCCTCTGCCCCAAGGTCGCGGCAGACCTGGCATTTCTCGTCCGAACCGGCGGTGGCGAAGACCCGTGCGCCAAGCGCCCTGGCAATCTGGATCGCCGTCGTCCCGATGCCGCTGGTGCCGCCATGCACCAGGAACCGCTCGCCGCCCTTGAGGCCGCCGCGCATCACCACGTTGGACCAGACGGTGAAGCAGGTCTCGGGCAGGCAGGCGGCTTCCTTCAGCGACATGCCCTTCGGGATCGGCAGGGCATGCGCTTCCTGCGTCACCACATATTCGGCATAGCCCCCGCCCGGCAGCAGGGCGCAGACCTGATCGCCGATCTGCCAGCGCGTGACGCCCGGCCCGACCTCGACCACCGTCCCCGAACATTCCAGCCCCGGCAGCGACGAGGCCGAGGGCGGCGGCGCATAGGCCCCGGCGCGTTGCAGCGCGTCGGGACGGTTCACCCCGGCATAGGCCACCCGGATGATGATCTGGCCATGACCCGGCACCGGAACCGGAACCGAGGTCGGCGTCAGGACATCCGGGCCACCGGGGGCCGAAATCTCGATGGCAAGCATGCTGTGGGAAAGGGTCATCTCAACTCTCGCTTTGTGTCAGTTCCGATGGCGGCCCGGAAGGTCATCGCGCAGTCTTGGCGCGCGAATGCTTGCCAGAAGCTTGCCGGGACCGGCCGCCCAGGCCTTGCCCAGCGGATTTTCCCGGAACCCGGCCTTCAGCTTCTCGAATTGCATGACCTGGTCGATCCGGCGGTCGAGGAAGTCACGGGTTGCCTGCCGGTCGGTCGATTCGTCGCCCAGCCAGTAGAGCACCGTCGCACCGTAGACGCCCGACAAGGTCGCCCGCTTGGTATACCAGTTCAGGTCATCCGACGTGTCGCCCAGCGCCGTCCAGATCGCATCCGCCGTGCCCCAGATCGCGCGCGCGCCGTCGGCGGCATGGGTCGGCAAAGAGAAAAGCGTCGTCCCTCGCCGGACCAGTTCACGGTCGGCAAGCTCCAGCCGCGTGCGCACCGCCAAGGCGATCCGGTCGCGGAACCGCAGCGAGGACAGGTCCATGGCGGCCAGCCGAGCTGCCATTTCGGCATCGCCCCTTGCGTGATAGGCTAGGGCAAGGTCGACACCGCCACGCGGAAACAGCGGGCGGGCCAGACCGGCGGGCACGGCGGCATCGGTGATCGCGGCCTGCAAGGTGCGTTCCGACCAGCCGTCGAAGGGCACATGGGACAGCGCCGCGTCCAGAATCTGCACTTTCAAATCGTCGTCGGCCATCGCGGTCTCCTCTCGGTGGACAAGGCGGGTGCCCTTTGATATAGGCCGCCCTGCCTGCACACATAGTGCAACTCTAGCTTAGGAAGGTGGTGACAACCACATGCAGGTCAGCGTCCGCGACAACAACGTCGAACAGGCTCTCCGTGCTCTGAAGAAGAAACTTCAGCGTGAAGGGGTGTTTCGGGAAATGAAGCTCAAGCAGCATTTCGAGAAGCCCTCCGTCAAGAAGGCACGCGAACAGGCCGAAGCGGTCCGCCGTGCAAGGAAACTTGCCCGGAAGAAGCTTCAGCGCGAAGGCGGTCTCTAAGACGTCAAGCGACTCTGGGGAAGCGATTCCCACCCGATCAACCCCCGTCCGCGAGGCCGGGGGTTTTTCATTTGCCACCCCGTCACTTTTGACGGCAACTTCAAGTTGTGTGGCAACATTGTGGCGGGCCCGTGTTGCAACTTGGGCGGGCGTCAACAATCTATTTCCAATTCTTGCCACATTTTGCAGTGTTCTGCGGTCGATCACGCGCCTACCGTTGCGGGATGATCGAGCTTCGCAAACAGCCCCGCCAGGACCGCTCCCGCGCCAAAGTCGACGGGATCCTTGCCGCCGCCGCCGATCTTTGCTCGGGTCGAGGGCTGGACGCGCTGACGACGAACGCGGTCGCGGCGCGGGCCGGGGTCTCGATCGGGTCGCTTTACCAGTATTTTCCCGGCAAGGCCGCGCTTCTGGCCGCGCTGATCCGGGCCGAGCGGGCGAACCTGCTGGAAGCGGTCGAGCGCATCGTGTCCTCGGACGCCGCCTCGAACCTGACCGATCTTGTCGATGAGCTGATCGAGGCGACCGTCGCGCATTACCTTGCGCGCCCCTCGCTGTCGCGCACGCTGAACCTGGCCCGCAGCCAGCTGCCGCCCGACCCGGAGGCCGCCGAGTTTTCGGCCCGGATCATGGTGCTGATCGCCGCGCGCCTGGAGGAGCTGAAGATCTCGCGCCCGGAAACCACGGCGCAGGATGTGCTTGCCATCCTGCGCGGGATGATCGACGCCGCCAGCGAGGCCCATGAGGCCGACCGCGGCGCGCTGACCGACCGCACCCGCCGCGCGGTGCTGGGCTACCTGCAGGCCGCCGCCTAGACCGCCAGTGCGGTGGTCTTCACCACGGTCCGCAACGCAAAGCTGGATTGCATCTGCCGTACCCCCGGCAAGCGGCTCAGGAATTGCCGGTGGATGCGGGCGAAGTCCTCGGTATCCTCGGCCATCAGCTTCAACAGGTAATCCGCCGTCCCCGCCATCAGGTGACATTCCTGAAGATCCGGCACCTTCGCGACCTCGCGTTCGAAAGCGTCGAGCAGGTCTTCCGCCTGGCTTTGCAGGGTGATTTCCACGAAGACCGTGGTCATCCGGCCCATGCGGCGGGCGTCCAGCAGCGCGACATAGCCCGCGATGAACCCCTCCTCCTCCAGCCGCTGCACCCGGCGGTGACAGGCCGAAGGCGACAGGTTCACCGCCTCGCTCAGTTCGGCATTGGTGATCCGTCCGTTTTTCTGCAACACGGTCAGGATGCGGCGGTCGGTGGCGTCCAGGTCAAGGGTCATGGAAGATTCTTCGATCAAGCGGGGCGTTTTCGAAGGAACCTACGCAGGAATGCGCCGTCGGCCAACCAGAATTCAAAGCATCTTCAGCAAATCGGATCACGATTGCGACCTCAGCGACCAGACCCCATGAGGGAGGAACACATGAAGATCGGATGCCCGAAAGAAATCAAACCGCAGGAATTCCGCGTGGGGATGACCCCGGACGCCGCACGCGAAGCCGTCAGCAGCGGCAATGAAGTGATCATCGAGACCAAGGCCGGGCTTGGCGCTGGCTTCGCGGATGCCGACTATGTCGCCGCCGGAGCCAGAATCGTCGACACGGCGGAAGAGGTCTTCGCCAAGGCCGACATGATCGTGAAGGTCAAGGAACCGCAGGCCGTGGAACGCAAGCGCCTGCGCCCCGGCCAGGTGCTGTTCACCTACCTTCACCTCGCCCCCGACCCGGAGCAGACCCGTGACCTCATGGCATCCGGTGCGACCTGCATCGCCTATGAAACGGTGACGGATGCCCGTGGCGGCCTGCCCCTGCTGGCGCCGATGTCCGAGGTGGCGGGGCGGCTCGCACCCCAGGTCGGCGCCTGGACGTTGCAGAAGGCCAATGGCGGATCGGGCGTGCTTCTGGGCGGCGTGCCCGGCGTGGCACCGGCCAATGTGGTGATCGTGGGCGGCGGCGTCGTCGGCACGGCGGCGGCGCGGGTCGCCGTGGGCATGGGCGCGCGGGTGACGGTGCTTGACCGTTCGGTCCCGCGACTGAGCTATCTGGACGACATCTTCCACGGCCAGCTGGTCACGCAATATTCCAGCGCCGGGGCATTGGCCGAATTGATCCGCACCGCCGACATGGTGGTCGGTGCCGTGCTGATCCCCGGTGCCGCCGCGCCCAAGCTGATCTCGAAGGCGCAGTTGAAGACCATGAAGCCTGGCTCGGCTCTCGTCGATGTGGCCATCGACCAGGGCGGCTGTTTCGAGACCAGCCGCGCCACCACGCATCAGGACCCGATCTACGAGGTTGACGGGGTCATGCACTATTGCGTTGCCAACATGCCCGGTGCCGTCGCCCGCACCTCGACGCAAGCCCTGGGCAATGCGACCATGCCCTTCATGCTCGCGCTGGCCAACAAGGGCTGGAAACAGGCCTGCGCCGACGACAGGCACCTTCTGAACGGGCTTAACGTCCATGCCGGCAAGCTGACCTACGAGGCTGTGGGCGTGGCGCTGAACCTGCCGGCGATCTCGGCGGCGGAAGCGTTGAAGATCTGAGGCGACGGAACCGCTGCGCTGCGGCGTATATGGGGCACCAGACAACAGGTGCCCCATGACATTCTTCGGTTACAAGCCTTCGACCCTGGCGCTGTGGGTCGTTCTTTCCCTGCCCGCGCTGACCATGATCGACCCGCTTCTGGGCGACAACGCCCGCGCCTTCCACCGCCTTCTGCATCCCACCGGCGAATGGGCTGCCCGCTTCATGATCATCGGCATGATGGCCTCGGGCCTGATGCTGCTGTTTCGCAAGCAGCAATGGCCGCGCTGGTTGATGCGGCACCGGCGCGATCTGGGGGTGGCGGCATTCGCCTATGCGACCCTGCACCTGGTGGTTTATGTGATCGACCGGGGGGCGCTGGACCGGATCATCGAGCAGGTGTCGCAAGTGCGGATCTGGACCGGCTGGTTGGCCTTCCTGGTCTTCGTGCCGCTGGCGGTGACTTCGAACGATGCCGCGCAACGCTGGCTGGGCACCGGCTGGAAGACCATGCAGCGCATGGCCTGGCCGGCGGCAATACTGGTGCTGATCCACTGGGCCGCGATGAAGGACTGGGGCAACTGGTCCCCTGCGGCTGTCCACTTCGGCCCGCTGTTCGCGCTGTGGGGATACCGGCTGTGGTACTGGCACCTGCGCCAGCGTGCCCCGGCTGCCCCCTGAAACACGAAAACGGCCCGCAGGATTGCTCCTGCGGGCCGTCATTCCGGAACTCTCAGGCGATCACTTGGCTTTCAGCGTGGCCAGGATCTCTTTCAAAAGGTCGTTGTCCGACGGGCCAGCCGGAGCCGCCGGGGCCTCTTCCTTCTTCGGCATCATCCGGTTGACGGCTTTCACGATCAGGAAGACCACCCAGGCCACGATCAGGAACTTGATGATCGCGGTGATGAAATTGCCGATGGCAAACTTGGCGTCACCGATCGAGAAGCCCCAGGACGAGAAGTCGATCCCGCCGATGATCATGCCGATGAGCGGCTGGATCAGGTCATCGACCAGCGAGGTGACAATGGCGGTGAAGGCCGCGCCGATGATGATACCGACGGCGAGGTCGAGGACATTCCCTTTCGAGATGAAGGCCTTGAATTCGTTAAGCATTCCACGGTTCCCTTGTTTGTCCCGCCTTGAATGGCAGGTGTTCTGATTGCTCAGGCGTATCTGCCCGGCGCAACTATCGCATAGGTTTGTACAAGG
>JAGPEG010000032.1 GCA_018057165.1 Tabrizicola sp. | reverse complement strand
CCCGCGTCATGCAGCACCTGCGCGAAAAGCACCCCCGACAGCGGCGCGATTTCCGATGGCTTCAGCACCATGGTGCAGCCCGCGATCAGCGCCGGGGCGACCTTGCAGGCGATCTGGTTCATCGGCCAGTTCCAGGGCGTGATCAGCGAGCAGACGCCGATGCCTTCGTAGACGATCCGGGTCGAGCCGCGATTGTATTCCCAGACCATCTCTTCGGCGGCCTTGATCGTGGCTTCGATATGGACCTGCCCCGCCCAGGCTTGCGCCCCGCGCGCCCAGGTGATCGGCGCGCCCATTTCCGTGGACATCGCTTGCGCGAAATCCTCGTAGCGGGAGTTGTAGACCTCAAGAATCCGCTTCACCAGGGCGATGCGGTCCTTGACGGGCGTGTAGGTCCAGCCGTCAAAGGCAGCGCGTGCGGCCATAATCGCGCGGTCGGCGTCCAGGGCATTGCCCATCGCCACCTCGCAGACAATCTCCTCGGTCGCGGGGTTCTCCACCCCGATCCGGGCTGTCGAGATCGGGTCGACCCATTGGCCATCGATGTAGAACTTCAGCATGTTGGCGGGGATCATGGGCGGGCTCCTTGGCAATCCGGTCCGATATGTCCGACGCAACCTAACGGAAATCGGCACAGGCCGCTAGGACGACAGCGCAGCATCGCGCAACGAATCCGACACCGGGACTGCGTCACGTCGCCGTACCCACGTTCTCGCGCCCGACCGAGACCGTCTTCAGCACGGCAAATACTTTCGTGCCGGGCCGCAGGTCCAGCAGCCGCACCGAACGCCGGGTAATGCGCGCCAGCAGATGCTCCTCACCAAGCCGCAGCCGCACCATCGCGCCGGGGCCTTCGCCAAGCCGGATCTCCTCGACCGTGGCCGCCAGCACGTTCAGGGCCGAAATGCCGCGCGGGCGTTCGGTCGCGAGCATCACATCCTGCGCCAGGATGCGCAGCCGGAGCGTGCCACCGGGCGCTGCCCCGACATCGGGCAGGAACACCGGCCCGCCGCCGGTCTCCAGCCGGGTCAGGCCGTCTTCCTCTGGCCCCGCAACCCGGGCGAGGATCATCGACCCGGCCTCGCGCAGCCCCATCGCCGGGGCAATCGCCGGGTCGGCCAGCAGCTCGGTCGCCGGACCCGAGGCTGTGACACGCCCCGCTTCCATCAGGATGACGGTGGTCGCCAGACGCGCCACTTCCGCGACCGAATGGCTGACATACAGGATCGGTAGGCGCACCTCGTCGCGCAGGCGTTCCAGATAGGGCAGGATTTCCGCCTTCCGCGCCTCGTCCAGGGCGGCAAGCGGTTCGTCCATCAGCAGCAGCCGCGGGTTCGACAGGATCGCCCGGCCAATCGCAACGCGCTGCTTCTCGCCCCCCGACAGCGCACCGGGGCGGCGGTCGAGAAGCGGCTCGATGCCCAAGAGATCGACGATGCGGCCCATCTCGGCTCCCTGCCCCTTCGGCGCGAACCAGCGCCCGTAGGCCAGGTTCTGCCGCGCGGTCAGATGCGGGAACAGCCGCCCGTCCTGAAAGACATAACCCATGCGGCGGCGATGCGGCGGCAGCATCCGGCCAAGCCCGGTATCCAGAAGCACGCTGCCGTCCAGCGTGATCCGCCCCTTGTCTGGCCGCAACAGGCCCGCCACCGCATTGACCAGCGTCGACTTGCCCGACCCCGACCGGCCGAACAGCGCCGTGACCCCCTCGGGCGCCTCGAAGGCCGCATCCAGCGTGAAGCCGGAAAACTGGTGCTGAAGGGCGACCGACAGCGTCATTGCCCGGATATCCTGCGCGCCACCGCCCGGCTGACCCATTCCGACAACAGGAGAGCCGCCATGGCGATGACGATGGCGACCAGCACCAGACGGAACGCCTGATCGTCGCCGCCCGGAACCTGCAGCCAGGCATAAATCGCCGACGGCAGGGTCTGGGTCTGGCCGGGGATGTTCGAGACGAAGGTGATCGTCGCGCCGAACTCGCCCATCGCCTTGGCGAAGGCGAGGATCGCCCCGGCGATGATGCCGGGCAGGACCAGCGGCAGGGTGACAGTGGCAAAGACCCAGAGCCGGGGTGCGCCCAAAGTGCTGGCGGCCTCCTCCAGCTTCGGGTCCACCGCCTCGACCGCCAACCGGATCGCGCGCACCATCAGCGGGAAGGCCATGACCGCTGCCGCCAGCGCCGCCCCGGTCCAGCGGAAGGCGAGGACGATGCCGAACCAGTGGTCAAGAAACTGCCCGACATAGCCCTTGCGCCCGAAGGTGATCAGCAGAAGGTAGCCCGTCACCACCGGCGGCAGGATCAGCGGCAGATGCACCAGCCCGTTCAGAAGCTGACGCCCGCGAAACTGCCAGCGGGCCAGCGCATAGGCGACGAAGATGCCCAGGGGCAGGCTCAGCACCGTCGCGACAGCGGAAACGCGCAGCGACAAGGTCACTGCACGCCACTCCTCGCTTGACAGGGCCTCGAACATGCCACCCGCTTCCGGGCTGCCTCAGTTCAGGATGGCAAAGCCCTGTGCGGTGAACTTGGCATCAGCCGCGTCCGACGACAATGCCTCGAAGAAGGCCTTGTCAGCCGCGTCCGCCGCACCCGTCAGCAGGGCCGCCGGGTAGACGATTGCCTTGTAGCTGTCCGCCGGGAAGGTGCCGACCACGGTCACATTCTCGTCCGCCACCGCATCCGAGGCGTAGACGATCCCGTAAGGCGCTTCGCCGGTCGACACCAGCGCCAGTGCCGCGCGCACGTTTTCCGCCTGCGCGACCGATGCTTCGACCGCCGACCAGAGGCCCAGCTTTTCCAGAGTTTCCTTGCCGTATTGTCCGGCAGGAACCGAATCGACCATCGCCATCGCCAACTTGCCGTCGCCCAGCAGCGCCTTCAGGTCGAAACCCGGCCCGATCTCGACCGGCTTGGCATCCTTGCCATGCGCGACCAGCACCAGCGTGTTGCCCAGAAGGTCCTCGCGCGTATCCGGCACGACCAGCCCGGCCTTTTCGACCTCGTCCATCCAGTTCACCGCGGCCGAGATGAAGATGTCGGCGGGCGCACCTTCGATGATCTGCTTGGCCAGCGCGTTCGACCCGGCATAGCTGATCGTCACGCTGTTGCCGGTTTCCGCCTGGAAATCGGCGGCCACGGCGTCAAGCGCCTCCTTCAGCGAGGCCGCGGCGAAAACGACCACCTCCTCCGCCAAGGCAGGCGTGGCAAGGGTAGCGGCAAGAACAGCAGCAAGGGCCAGGCGACGGGTCATGTCATTCTCCAATCGATATTTCCCGCCGAACATATCAATCAGGCGCGGGCATGGCGCAAGCGTTATTTTCCGCCGGACAGTTCGCTTTCCACCTTCCGGCGCAACATGGCCTCCAGCGCGGCAATCGGTTCCGCCGCCGCCGCCTCGGACCGGGCCACGACCTCGCGGTACAGCCGCAGCACTTCGGCCCCCGCCTCGGTCAGCCGGGCCCCGCCGCCGCCCTGCCCGCCCCGCGCGCTGGCGACCAGCGGCAGCGCGAAGGCCGCGTTCATCTCCTCGACCAGCATCCAGGCGCGCTTGTAGCTCATCTGCATCTGCCGACCGGCCGCGGCAATCGACCCGGTCGCCGCGATACCGTCCAGCAGCGCGGCCTTGCCCGGCCCGATCATCGCCCCGTCGAACAGGATGCGCAGCTTCAATGCAGTCATGGCCCCGTCTCCCCGATCCCGTGCAGCGATATTTCCCGAACCGCCTATCGCTTGCAAGCCGCCCGGTCCTGCGCGGGGCCAGAGGCAGGGTCAGCTCAGATAATGGTTCACCGGCTGCAGGGGTGGCGGCGGTGCTTCATCCAGATGCGGCGCAAGGCTGATTTCGGCCGCACGGCAGATCGCGTCCAGCGCGATGCCGTTCAGGCTGGTGGCGAAAGGATGGCTCAACTCCTCGGTCACTTCGGCGAGGCCGAGGAACATGTAGGCCACCACCGCCACGAAGACCGGGGTCATCCAGCCGGTCGTGCCGATCAGGGCCAAGGGCAGCAGAAGGCAGTAAAGATAGGTCGTGCGGTAGATCAGCAGCGAATAGACGAAGGGCAAGGGGCTGTTGGCGATCCGCTCGCAGCCCGCCTGTTGCAGCGCCATGCTGCCAAGACGCGCCGACAGCGCCCGCGCCCCGAACCCGTCCAGCGCCCCTTCGCGATGCGCCGTCGCCACCACCGCGTTCAGCCGGTCAAGGGCGGCATCCGGCGGGTGGATGGCATCCGCCACCGTCTCTTGCCCCGGCGACTGCGGCGACAGGCGGCGCAGGTTCAGCCGGTGCGCATGCAGGAACACCAGTGCGGCGCGCAGCAGCTCCTTGCGCGGGGCGGGATCGGCCAGGAAGACCTCGACCTCGCGCGCAAGGCTGCGCATGTCGGCCAGCAGCCCACCCCACAGCCGCCGCGCCTCCCACCAGCGGTCATAGGCAGCGTTGTTGCGAAACCCGAGGAACAGCGACAACCCGATCCCGAAGACCGTGACGGCCGATCCGTCCAGATGCGGCGCAAGCCCGGTCAGCCGGTCCAGTGCCACGATCAGGATCGCGACGCCGCACAGCAGGGCGACCGGCCCGATGACCCGCGGCACGATCGATCCGCGCAGCGCGGTCAAGAGGTCCCAGAACCCCGGTTTATCCCTGACGATCATCCCTGCCCCTTCCAGACTGCCGGTTCACTCGCGCCGCATCATGCCTCCGGAGCGGGGCAAAAGTCTGCGCGGACGCGACCTTCCGGCGAGATTTTGCACGCGGCCTGCCCGGCAGCGGCCAGAGGGTCAGATCGCGACGTCGGCCAGCAATCCCAGATGGTCCGACCCAGCAGCCGGGCGCGGCGTGACCTTGCCGCCATGGGTGGCGAAGACATGGTCGATGGGCAAGGGCAGCAGCGACGACAGTCCGACATAGCTGCCCGTGGTCGGCCCCGCCGGACGCACGCCCAGGATTTCGGCCATCTGGGTGACCGAATTCGCCCAACGCACCATGTTGAAATCACCCGCCATGATCGCCGGGCCTTGCAGCTTGTCGAGGATCGGCAACAAAAGGTCCACATGATCGGCCTGGCTATAGGGCCAGGGCCAGTGCAGATGCACCGAGACGACCCAGAACAGATCCGGGTTGTCCGGCGCCCCGCCAACGACCTGCATCGCGGCCAGACCGGGGCCGCAGAATTCCGTCCCCGCGACCGCAGGCAGCCGGGACAGGATGGCCGGGCCGCCGACCCTGCCGCCGGGACAGAGAAGCTGGTGCGGCCAGGCATCCTTCAGCCCGTCCATCCAGGCCCGGTTTTCCGGCAGCACCTCTTGCAGGGTGACGATCATCGGATTCGTTGTGCGAATATCCTCGGCCAGGGCGGGAAGTTCGGCGTTCCGGAACAGCATGTTCTTCTGGTACACGCTGTATTGCCCGGACAGTCCCGGCCAGCTGTAGGCCAGCAGCACCTGCCCCCCGGTCAAGAGGCCAAGCAGCATCGACCCGAAGGCGGCCATCCGAAGCCCCGCGAAACTGGCGAAGACCGCCAGCACCAGCACAGCCACCGCAGCGATCCCGCGCCCCACCGCCAGCGAATCGCCCAAGGGATGCAACCACCCCAGATAGCCCCCGGTCAGCCCCAGCACCGCAAGGCCAAGCGCGATCCCGATCAGCTGTTGCCAGCCCCTGCTTTCGTCGCCCATTCGCCTGCCCTTCGCCGCATCACCCGGCGGCCCTTCTGCCGTTTGCCCGTCCAGTAACCCGATCACTGCGGCATAAATGCGTTGCGCCTTTGGCAACAGTTCGATGACAGGTGCACGTCCGGGGCCAAAGGCTTGCGCCGCTATGGCCTGCGGCGTAAGGGGGCGGCACCTTCCCCTGCCCAAAGGCTGCTCCGATGATCCCGCGCTATTCCCGCCCCGAGATGGTGGCGATCTGGTCCCCGGAAACCCGCTTCAAGATCTGGTTCGAGATCGAAGCCCATGCCTGCGACGCCCAGGCCGCGCTTGGGGTGATCCCGAAGGTCAATGCCGAAGCCGTCTGGCGCGCAAAGGACGTGGAGTTCAATGTTGCCCGGATCGACGAGATCGAGGCGGTGACAAAACATGACGTGATCGCCTTCCTCACCCATCTGGCCGAGCATATCGGCGCCGACGATGCGCGCTTCGTGCATCAGGGCATGACCTCGTCGGACGTGCTGGACACCACGCTGAACATCCAGCTTGTCCGGGCCTCCGACCTGCTGCTCAAGGGTCTGGACCGGGTGCTGGCCGCACTCAAGGCCCGCGCCTACGAGCACAAGGACACCGTCCGCATCGGCCGCAGCCACGGCATCCATGCCGAACCTACGACGATGGGCCTGACCTTCGCCCGCTTCCATGCCGAAATGGCGCGGAACCGCGCCCGTCTGGTCGCCGCACGGGCGGAAGTGGCCACGGGCGCGATCTCGGGTGCCGTGGGCACCTTCGCCAACATCGACCCGGCGGTCGAGGAACATGTCTGCAAGATGCTGGGCCTGACGCCCGAGCCGATCTCGACGCAAGTGATCCCGCGCGACCGCCATGCGATGTTCTTCGCGACCCTGGGCGTCATCGCCTCCAGTATCGAGAATGTCGCGATCGAGATCCGCCACATGCAGCGGACCGAGGTGCTGGAAGCCGAGGAGTTCTTCTCGCCCGGCCAGAAGGGCTCCAGCGCCATGCCGCACAAACGGAACCCGGTGCTGTCGGAGAACCTCACCGGCCTCGCCCGGCTGGTGCGGATGGCGGTGGTTCCGGCGCTGGAGAACGTGGCCTTGTGGCATGAGCGCGACATCAGCCATTCCTCGGTCGAGCGGATGATCGGCCCGGATGCGACGATCACGCTGGATTTCGCCCTGCACCGGCTGGCCGGACTGGTGGAAAAGCTGGTGGTCTATCCCGACAACATGCTGCGGAACATGAACAAGTTCAAAGGCCTGGTCATGTCGCAGCGTGTCCTGCTGGCGCTGACCCAGGCGGGCGTTTCCCGCGAGGACAGCTACCGGCTGGTGCAACGGAACGCGATGAAGGTCTGGGAGAAGGGCGCCGATTTCAAGACCGAGCTTCTGGCCGACCCCGAGGTTACGGCGGCGCTGTCCCCTGCCGAAATCGAGGAAAAATTCGACCTTGGCTACCACACCAAACACGTCGACACGATCTTCGCACGGGTGTTCGGAAAGTAGCGCCCGGCGCGTCACGCAGGCGTGATCGGCCCTGGCGGGCCGGTTCCGCATTTCCCGGCTTGACCTTGTGCCAATCGTGCTACCTTTCGCGAAATTTCCGAAAGGAACGCCCATGCGCATGATCCTTGCCGCGACGCTTGCCCTCCTCCCGCATGTGGCCCTTGCGGTCGGCAGTGACGACAGCCAGCCGCCGACGCCGACCGAAACCACGACCAAATGCGAAAAGGGCACGGTCTGGGACGAAAAGACCAAGACCTGCATCAAGGCCGAGGAGTCCAGCCTGAACGACGACCAGCGCTTCGGCGCGGTGCGCGAACTGGCCTATGCCGGGCGGTATGACGAGGCGACCGCAGTCCTTGCCGCGATGCGCGAGGGTGAGACGTCGCGTGTGATGACCTACCAGGGCTTTCTCCTGCGCCAGACCGGCCGGATCGAGGAAGGTATCAGTGCCTATGAACGCGCCATCGCATTGGACCCCGCCAACAATCTTGCCCGCAGCTACTACGGCCAGCTTCTCGTCCAGATGAACGAACTGGCGCTGGCCGGGGACCAGCTGACCCAGATCCGCGCGCATGGCGGTTCGGGCACCTGGGCCGAACGCGCACTTTCCACCGCCATCGAAACCGGAGTGACCTATACCTTCTGACCCATGGAGGACCCGATGAAGACCTTCTCCCTTCTGGCCGCACTGACCCTTGGCCTCCTGCCCGGCCTTTCCCTGGCCGAATGCCGCGGCGACCATTCCGAAAGTGCTGCCAGCTGCATGCCCGGCATGGTCTGGGATGCGGGCACCGGCACCTGCGTCGAGAAGCCCACCAGCTGACGTCAAGCCCCTGTTAACTTGGGCCTGTCACGGTTCCCCGACAGGAATCGATGAGGACCCGATGCCGCAGGACATGGTGCCGCTTGCCCGGATCACCCCGGAACGCCGGATCGTCACGGTCCCGCCCCTGCCGAAACGGGCGCTCACCCCCCGGCAGAAGGCGGCGGTGATCGTGCGCTATCTTCTGACCGAAGGCTCCTCGCTGCCCCTGTCGTCGCTGCCCGAACACATGCAGGCCGCCCTGGCCGAACAGATGGGCCAGATGCGGCTGATCGACCGGGCCACGCTCGACGATGTGGTGACGGAATTCCTCGCCGAACTTGAATCGGTCGGCCTCGCCTTCCCCGGCGGGATCGAGGGCGCGCTGTCGATGATGGACGGCCATATCTCGCACTCCGCCGCGCAGCGCCTGCGCCGGATGTCCTCCACCTCCTCCAAGATCGACCCGTGGGAACGGATCATCGCCCTGCCGCCCGACCGCCTGCTGCCGATCCTGGTGAACGAGGCGGTGGAGGTCGGCGCGGTGATGCTGTCGAAGCTGCCGGTCGGCAAGGCGGCGGAGCTTCTGGGCAAGCTGCCGGGCGAACGGGCGCGGCGGGTGGCCTATGCCGTGTCGATGACCGGCAATGTCGACCCCGAAACCGTCCGCCGCATCGGGGCAGCCCTTCTGGCCGAGCTTGACAACCAGCCGCCCCGCGCCTTCGACCAGGGCCCGGTGGAACGGGTGGGGGCGATCCTGAACGTCTCGCCCAGCCTCACCCGCGACGACGTGCTGCAGGGGCTGGAGGCCGAGGATGCCGCCTTCGCCGCCGAGGTGCGGAAAGCGATCTTCACCTTCGTCCACATCCCCGCACGGCTTGCCCCTCGCGATGCGCCAAAGATCACCCGCCTTGTCGAACAACCGCTGCTGGTGACGGCGCTTGCCGCCGCGACGGGCAAACCGGGGCTGGAGGCAGCGGCGGAATTCATCCTCGCCAACATCTCGCAACGCCTGGCCCAGGGCCTGCGTGAGGAAATCGGCGCCCGTGGCCGGGTCAAGGACAAGGAGGCCGAAGACGCGATGACCGCCATCATCGCCGCGATCCGCACGCTGGAAGCCAGCGGGGAAATCGCGCTGGTGCAGCCGGAGGAGGAGTGAGGGGGGCCGCGTCGAACGGCCCCGCCAGCGATCTCAGAAGCGATAGTCGAGCCGCAGCGAAAGCTCGTCGTATTTGACATCGATACCGCTGTTGTCGAAGTTATCCTTGCTCTCGACCAGATATTCCAGGCCAAGCGCGATCTTGCCGCTGGACCCCAGCGCGACGCGCACACCGAGGCCGTAGTTCGGCATGGTATCCGTGAAAGTGACCCCCTGATCGACGTCGAACCTGGTCATGCCCACGAAGGCATAGGGCAGGAACCGGCCGGCATCGTAACCGCCGATCAGTTTCAGGCGGATTGCAGCCCAGTCGGACGTCGGGGCGTCATTGCCGAAATCGCCTTTGGAATAGGCCAGTTCCCCGCCGATAACGAGGACCCCCAGATCACGAAGATAGCCCGCCTGCACCCCGAACCCGGACGTGCCGAAATCGGTCAGGCCGTTGTCGAAGGTGCCGCTGACTGCGCTCACACCGGCATAGAACCCGGTCCAGTTCCGCTCTGCCATGACGCTGGCAGCAGGCTCGACCGCCGGTTCAATGATCGACTCGACCGGGCCACCGGCCTGAGCGGGGCCTGCCACGCAAAGGGCTGCAACCATCAACGCGCTGATTCTCATCGCCAATACTCCTTGGACAATTTCTGGACATCGACATTTCGTCGAACATCTTGGCAAATTCATGATCAAATTCCTCTATCCAGATTTCTGTTCGCTGCCAGACGGGCGGGCGGACGACGCTGACCTGGGATGACGCCCAACGTTCAGCCGCCTTCCGGAGGATCACCACAGCGACAGGCGCGCAATGTGCCATCGGAGCCGCACCCCCACCCTTGCAGCCCCCGCCTCCAGCCCCTAGACATCTCCCATGTCCGCCGCCGCCCTTCCTTCCGTCACGCGCGGCGTGGCTCTGATGATCCTCGCGATCTTCCTGTTCACCGCGATGGATGCCACCGCCAAGGGCCTGATCGAACGCTACCCCGCGCCGCAGGTGATCTGGGTGCGTTTCGCAGGCCAGCTCACCCTCGTCCTCCTGATCCTGCGCCATCACCTTGGCCCGGTCCTCCGCACCCGGTTCCCGGTGCTGCATTTCTGGCGCTCGGCCTCGCAGTTCGGGGCGACGACCTTCTTCTTCCTCTCCCTGCCCTACATCGGCCTCGCCGAAGCCACGGCCATCGCCGACATCAACCCGGTTCTCATCACCCTTGGGGCCGCGCTGTTCCTGGGCGAAAGACTTGGCCCCAGGCGGATCGCAGGCGTCGCCGTCGCGCTGATCGGCGCCCTGATGGTCATCCGACCGGGTGCCGGGGTCTTCACCTGGTGGGCGCTGCTGCCGCTCGCTTGCGCGCTGTCCTACGCCACCTCCGCGCTTCTCACCCGCAAGATCGGCGCGCAGGAAAGCGTCTGGGCCTCGATGATCTATGCCGCCCTCTTCGGCAGCATCGTCGCCGGGGCCGCGCTCCCCTTCGTCTGGGAGCCGGTCGCAGCGCAAGATCTCTGGAAATTCGGCCTGATCGCCTGCCTTGGCACCGGGGCGCAGCTCTGCATCATCCGCAGCTTCTCGATCACCGAGGCCGGGATCGTCGCCCCCTTCGCCTATCTCGGGATCGTCTTCGCAACCTTCTGGGGCGCGGTGCTGTATGGCCAGTGGCCCGACCGCTGGACGGTGATCGGTGCGCTTGTGATCGTGGGGGCCGGTCTTTATGTCTGGCATCGCGAAACCCGGGCGCTGCGCGCGCCTTAGACCAAGGGTCCGATGTCAGACGCCAGCGATCCCCCGTTCCGACTGGATCATTTCCTGGTCAATCTCGCCGCGCGCGGGTTGATCGGGCTGGCGCTGGTGCTGCCTTACCGCTGGCGGGTGGGTTTTGTCGGCTGGCTGATGCGGCGGGTGATCGGCCCCATCGCGGGCTACGGCACAAGGGCGCGGGAAAACCTGGCGCTGATCTGGCCCGACCGGCCCGAGGCAGAGCGGGCGGCCATTGCCGCAGCCTCGCTGGACAATGCGGGACGAACCCTGATCGAGAATTACTCGACCCGCGCCTTCACGGCGCGCGCGAAGGGGATCGAACCCGAAGGCCCCGGTTATGCCGCGCTCATCGCGGCGCGGAACGACAAGCGCCCGGTGATCCTCGTCTCGGGCCATTTCGGCAATTACGAAGCGGCACGGGCGGCGCTGGTCGCGCGGGGGTTCGACATCGGCGGGCTCTACCGGAACCTCTCGAACCGCTACTTCAACGCGCATTACGTCCGCACGATGCAGGCTTTCGGCGGGCCGGTGTTTCCGCAAGGCCGGGCCGGGACAGCGGGCTTCGTGCGACACCTGAAGGAAGGCGGGCAACTGGTCCTGCTTTTCGATCAGGACGTGCCGGGCGCCCCCGCCCTGCCCTTCCTCGGCCACCCCGCGCGCACCGCGCTTTCGGCGGCGGAACTGGCACTGCGGCTGAAGGCCGACCTGATCCCGTTCTTCGCCACCCGCCAGCCAGACGGGGTGGGCTTCCGGGTGGAACTGGACGCGCCGGTCCCGCATTCCGACCCCGAGACAATGATGCGTCAGGTGACAGCCGCGCTGGAAACCCGCATCCAGCCCCATCCCGGCCAATGGTTCTGGATTCACCGCCGCTGGAAGGGCGGGAAATTGTAGGGTGCGTGATTTCACGCACCGGGGATGGTGCGTGAAATCACGCACCCTACATCAAGGTCACTCCACCCGCGCGGCCGCCAGAATCGCCGCCGGACCGGCGGTCTGCACGATCACCGCACCCGGCTCGTCGCCCGAGAACGGCGCAGTGACTTCCAGCGGTTCCTTCCCGCCCCAGTCACCGATCCGCTCCCACGAGGTCACGATGTTGCGGTAGGTGATGGTCTTGCCGGCATTCTCGCCCCGCTCGATCATCACCGTTTCTTCCGGCTTGTAGCGCACCAGCTGCACCCGCACGGGTTCGGTCAGCGGCGGATCGGCCTCGGCCCGGATCACCAGCCTGTCGCCCTCGCGCGTGACGGTCAACCGCACGGTCGTTCCCGCCTTCAGATGATCGCGCAGCCGTTCCGCGGTTTCCTCGGGCGCGAATCCCTCGATCCGGTCGGCGCCGCCGATGATCAGTTGCGGCGTGTAGATCGTGCGTGAGCCCACCGCCTTGGCATAGGCGCGCTGGCGGTCGGTGAACTGGGCCAGCGCGAATTTGTCCGCCCAGCCGATGTAATCCCAATAGTCGACGTGCAGCGCCAGCGGCAGGATGCGCGGGTCCGAGGCCAGCATCGCCAGGAATTCATCCGCCGGTGGGCAGGAGGAACAGCCCTGCGAGGTGTAAAGCTCCACCACCACCACCGGCTCCGCCTGAACCTGGGCCGTAGCCGCAAGCCAGAGGCCGCAAGCGGCGCTGACGAAATATCGCATGTCGCGTATCCTGATCCGTGGTCCCCAGCCCGGTTATAGGATTGCCGGGCGACACGAGCCAATCAAGGTTTTGCGAGACCCTGTCATCTGTCATATGAAAGCCACGCCGGAGGACTGGCTATTCGGCATACAATGGTATACAACACTGGCAGCAGCCGCCTTTCCACCAAGGAGCCACTTCGATGACCGTCACCGTTGGACAAGACCTTTCCAAGACCCGCAAGACCCTGACCGCGGGGGGCCAGACGGTCAGCTACTATTCGATTCCCGCCGCCGAGGCTGCGGGCCTGGGCGAGTTTTCGAAGCTTCCCGCCGCGCTGAAGGTGGTGCTGGAAAACATGCTGCGGTTCGAGGATGGCAAGACCGTCACCGTCGACGACATCAAGGCCTTCTCGACCTGGGGCAAGCAGGGCGGCAAGAACCCGATCGAGATCGCCTACCGCCCCGCCCGCGTGCTGATGCAGGACTTCACCGGCGTTCCGGCCGTCGTCGACCTCGCCGCGATGCGTGACGGGATCAAGGGCCTCAAGGGCTCGGCTGCCAAGATCAACCCGCTGGTTCCGGTGGATCTGGTGATCGACCACTCGGTGATGATCGACGAATTCGGCCACCCCCGCGCCTTCCAGATGAACGTCGACCGCGAATATGAGCGGAACATGGAGCGGTATGTCTTCCTGAAATGGGGCCAGAAGGCGTTCAACAACTTCCGCGTCGTGCCGCCCGGCACCGGCATCTGTCACCAGGTGAACCTGGAATATCTGGCCCAGACCGTCTGGACCGACACCGACCAGGACGGCCAGCCCGTCGCCTATCCCGACACCCTTGTCGGCACCGACAGCCACACCACCATGGTCAACGGCCTTGCGGTGCTTGGCTGGGGCGTCGGCGGGATCGAGGCCGAGGCCGCGATGCTGGGCCAGCCCGTGTCGATGCTGATCCCCGAAGTCGTGGGCTTCAAGCTCACCGGCCAGATGGTAGAGGGCACCACCGCGACCGACCTCGTCCTCAAGGTCGTGCAGATGCTGCGCAAGCATGGCGTGGTGAACAAATTCGTCGAATTCTATGGCGACGGCCTTGACCGCCTGCCGCTCGCCGACCGCGCCACCATCGCCAACATGGCCCCGGAATATGGTGCCACCTGCGGCTTCTTCCCGATCGACGACGAGACACTTCGCTACATGCACATGACCGGCCGGGATGAGGGCCGCATCGCACTGGTCGAAGCCTATGCCCGCGCGAACGGCATGTGGCGGGATGCGGCTTACGACCCGATCTACACCTCGACCCTGCATCTCGACATGGGCAGCGTGGTTCCGGCGATTTCCGGCCCGAAACGCCCGCAGGATTTCCAGCCGCTCGCCGAGGCGGCACACAATTTCTACAAGACGGTCTGCGATTTCCGTGGTCTCGACGCCACCGCCCCGGCCAGGGAAATGGCCTCTGAAGGCCCGAACCATGCGGTCGGGGTCGATGCCCGCAAGACCGCTGCGGTGGCGGGTGAAGGATACAAGTTGCGCGATGGTTCGGTGGTGATCGCCTCGATCACCTCCTGCACCAACACCTCGAACCCCTATGTGATGGTCGGCGCGGGTCTGGTGGCGCGCAAGGCCCGCGCGCTTGGCCTGAACCGCAAGCCCTGGGTGAAAACCTCCCTCGCACCCGGATCGCAGGTCGTGTCGGAATACCTGAACGCGGCGGGCCTGCAGGACGACCTCGACGCCGTCGGCTTCAACCTCGTCGGCTATGGCTGCACCACCTGCATCGGCAACTCCGGCCCGCTGCAACCCGAGATCTCGAAGGCGATCAGCGAGGGCGATCTTGTGGCCGCTGCCGTCCTCTCGGGCAACCGCAACTTCGAGGGCCGGATTTCCCCCGACGTGCGCGCCAACTACCTGGCCTCGCCGCCCTTGGTCGTGGCCTATGCCCTGGCCGGGGACATGAACCTTGACCTGACCACCGACCCCCTGGGTATGGGCACCAACGGCCCGGTCTACCTGAAAGACATCTGGCCGACGAACAAGGAAATCGCCGACATCGTCCATGCGGTCGTAACGCGCGAAGCCTTCCAGACCAAATACGCCGACGTGTTCAAGGGTGACGCAAAGTGGCAGGGTGTGCAGATCACCGACTCGGAAACCTACGACTGGCCTGCGTCCTCGACCTACATCCAGAACCCGCCCTATTTCAAAGGCATGTCGAAGACCCCCGGCGTGATCAGGAACGTCACCGGCGCGCGGGTGCTGGCGCTGCTGGGTGACATGATCACCACCGACCACATCTCGCCTGCCGGTTCGTTCAAAGCCTCAACTCCGGCCGGCAAGTATCTGACGGATCGGCAGGTTCCGGTGTCCGAGTTCAACTCCTACGGGGCCCGGCGCGGCAACCATGAGGTGATGATGCGCGGCACCTTCGCCAATATCCGCATCAGGAACGAGATGCTGATCAATGACACGGGCGGCGTCGAGGGCGGCTACACCAAGGGGCCGGACGGGGTGCAGACCTCGATCTTCGACGCCTCGATGGCCTATCAGGCGCAGGGCACGCCGCTGGTGATCTTCGGTGGCATCGAATACGGCGCCGGCTCCTCGCGCGACTGGGCGGCGAAGGGCACCGCGCTGCTGGGTGTCAAGGCGGTGATCGCCGAAAGCTTCGAACGCATCCACCGTTCCAACCTTGTCGGCATGGGCGTGATCCCGTTCGAGTTCCTGCCGGGCGAGACCCGCAAGACGCTGGGCCTCAAGGGCGACGAGGTGGTTTCCATCGGCGGCCTTGAAGGCGGGCTGAAGCCGCTCAGCCTTGTGCCCTGCACCATTGCTTTTGCCGACGGGACCGAGAAGGTGATCCAGCTCAAGTGCCGGATCGATACCGCCATCGAGATCGAATATGTCGAGAACGGCGGCGTGCTGCATTATGTGCTGCGGAACCTCGCGGCATCCTGATTTCGGAAACCGATTGTTTCCAAAGAAGGCCCGGACACCCCCCGGGCCTTCACTTTTTGTTCGCGACCTGGCGCGCAGACTGACAGAGACACCAGCCAGAAGGCGCATCCCATGTCGCACCGCTTTCCGCCGCTCCGCCCCCCGGTCGCGGCTCCTGCCAAGACCAGCCCCCGCACCGGGACCGCACCGCGTTTCACCTTCGCGGATCTCTGCCTCGCGGCGGCCCTTGTGCTTTGTCTGGCGCTTGCCCTGATCTGACGGACACGGTCGGAAACGGCACAAGGGTTCACCGGGGACGCCCGCCCCGCAGCACAATCTCCAGATGGGTCGCCGCGTCGCTCGCATGGCTGGAACCGAACCGCGCCGGGGTGGCGGCTGGGCGGCTCCAGCAGGCCCGCAAACGGCGGATCAGCCCTGCCCCGCGGATCGCATCGGCCAAAGGCGCAGCCTGCAAAGCGTCGGCGGGCTGGCAGAAGCAGTCGCTCAGCATCGTGCCGAAGACGATCCAGCCGTCGTTGATCGGGCCGCGGGTTGAAGGGTTTGCCGGGGTCATGAGGTCCTCCTGCGCAAAGGTTACGGTCCCCACAGCATCCCCCCGACCGGGGTCACAGGGTGAGTGCAGGACCTGAAGCGGTCCCGCTACAAAACTTGAACTGGCCCGACCCCGACATCAGGGCGTAAACTGTCCCATGACCCAAGGGAGGCAGGCCAATGCCCCAGAAACCCTATGGAATGATCTGCCCCATCACCCGCGCCTGCGACATCCTTGAACCCCGCTGGACCATCCCGATCCTGGTCGGGCTCTGGGCCGGGGCCACGCGCTTCAACGACCTCCGGCGCGAGGTGGGCAGCATCTCGCCCGCCCTCCTGTCGCGGCGGCTGAAAGAACTGGAGGAAATGGGCCTCGTCGAGCGCGTCGCTGATCCGGCGACCGGCTCGGTCGACTATCTGCGGACCAGGGCCGCCATCGCCCTGGAACCGGCGCTGGATGCGCTGGCGAAATGGGCACAGTGCTACATCGACGCCGAGGTCGCCTTGTGTACGGCCAGCGTCTCGAACCTGATGTGGAAGATGCGGGCCGTGTTCGATGCCGACGCCCTGCCCCGGCGCCGCGTGGTCATGCAGTTCCGGTTTTCCGATCCGGGGCTGGCCTACAATCCGTACTGGGCCATCATCCAGCCCGGTGCGCCGGTGGAAATCTGCACCTCGATCCCCGGCTTCGACATCGACCTCTATGTCGAAACCAACCGGATTTCACTGCACGGCATCCTTCTGGGCCGGGCGACCGTGGCGGGAGAGCTTGCGAACGGGCAGCTTTTCCTCAGCGGCGATCCGGTGCTGTCGCGGACCATGCACCGCTGGCTGAAGCTTGGGGAATACACGCTGTTCGACGGCATCGCGATGCTGCCGGACACCCGGCGGAGGCTTGACGCCAAGGCCCCGATGCGCCGGGTCGTGGCATCCGTGTAGCCGGGTCGTCCCGCGCCGGTGATGCGCGCTGGAATCCCGCTTCCACCACTTACCCGCCAGATGATTCACGAAAATGCGTTTTTGCAACATCTTGCAACAATTTGGTTCATTTCGTTCATAACTTTCCGTTTGAAATGAATTCAGCATTCGGCTCTCAATTTATTTCGGAAATTGACACAACTCAGGGTTGTTATTTTGACGAGACAATGCGTTAATAAAAGCTTGACCAGGCATGTAGGCCTGCATCCCATCCAGACGCATCTCCCTGTATGTGCAGGAGTTTTCTGAGCGTCTTTGCTTGCTTGTTCCGACCGGCGTTCCGGGTCGATTCATCAACCAAGGGTGGTATTCTTGAAATGTCAACAATCAATCAAACCGTCGAACTTTACCAGAATAATGGTGCCCTTCTGGGACTCGGCCCCAACCAGGTTCTAAGCTACACCGCCCTGCAGGATGGCCTGCCCGGCCAGATCTCGGTCAACGACAGCAACAACGACATCGAATGGGATTTCGGCGAGACCGCAAGTTTCGCCGGATCGCCCGCCACGCTGCTGGCCACGGGCACAGCCATGATCGGCGTGACCGTCGACCTGCCCTTGCTTCCCGACATCACGGTATCGCTCTCGTCTCCGGTCCGTGTCGCGGTGCTGATGATCGATGGCAATCAGTTCCTGCGCTTCTACAACCCCGATGGAACCGAGGCGGACCCGGCCCAGCTTCTGAACGGGCTTGCCTCGCAGCTGGTCACGGCGCTCGGGCCGGTGGCCCATCTGCCCCTGGTGCAGGCGATCCTCGGCGATCCCCTGGCCTATGTCGAAACGAACGCGCTTCTGACCTTCGACCTGACGAACACCAACGGCGTCGCGCTGGTGCCGTGCTTTACCCTTGGCACCCTGATCCTCACGCCGTCGGGAGAGGTGCCGGTCGAGAGCCTGACGGTGGGTGACGAGGTGCTGACCGTCGATGCGGGGGTGCAGCGGCTGCGCTGGATCGGCACGCGGCGGCTCGACGCGGCAGAGCTGACGCGCGCGCCGCACCTGCAGCCGATCCGCATCGGTGCCGGATCGCTTGGCCGCAATTTGCCGGGACGCGATCTCGTGGTCTCGCCACAGCACCGCTGCCTGGTCCGCTCACGCATTGCCGAACGCATGGCGGGCGGGGCCGAGGTGCTGGTCGCGGCCAAGCATCTTCTCGGACTGCCGGGCGTCTCCGTCGTCCCGCCGAACGAGCCCGTGACCTATATCCACCTGCTCTTCGACCGGCACGAGCTGATCTGGTCGAACGGGACCGTGACCGAAAGCTACTACCTGGGCGACCAGGCGGTCGCGGCGGTGGATGCGGCGGCGCGTGAAGAGATTCTGACGCTCTTCCCCGATCTGGCCAAGGCCCGCCCCCAGGGCGCACGCCCCTTCGTCAGGGGCCGGATCGCGCGCAAGCTGGTGGAACGCAGTCAGGTCAACGGCAAGCCGCTGGTCGAGGTCGCCATGGGGTGACTCGTCCCGCAGGCTTGGTCGCTCCGGGGCCCATGGTCGCAAGTTGACCCACCATCATCGGGTTAACAAATCCTGAACGAAATCTGGCAAGTTTTTGAAATCACGGCAGAATACGAAAATGTCCACCGTGGACATCATTTCTGCCCGGCCAGCGCCTTCTCCAGTTCCGGCTTGAACCGGGTCTCGTAATCGGTCCCGACCAGCGGCCCGACGAATCGGAAGAGAACGGTCCCGTCGCCCCCGACGATGAAGGTTTCCGGCGGGGCCGTGACCCCCCATTCCACCCGGTTCCGCCCGTTCGGGTCGGTCGCGACGCCGATGAAGGGATTGCCCTCCTCGGCCAGGTAAGCCACCGCCTTCGCGTCGTCATCCATGATGTTGACCCCCGCGACGCGCACGCCCTTGCCGGCCATCTCCTTCAACACGGGATGCTCGGCCCGGCAGGGCGGACACCAGGTGGCCCAGAAGTTCACCACCGTCACCTCGCCGGTCCGCAGGTCGGCATCCGCCAGCCCCGGTATCCCCGGCAGCACGGTCGCAGGCAGCACCGGCGCGGGTCGCCCGACGAAGACCGACTGCAGCTCGCCCGGATTCGAGCGATACATGCCGGAATAGAACAGCCCCGCCAGCCCCGCGAACAGGACCGGGGGCAGCAGCAGCAGCCATCTAGCCATCAGACTTCCCCTGCCGCGCCTCGACCTCGGCCAGCGCGCGTTTCATCCGGGCCGACTGCCACAGCGTCAGCCCGACCAGCACCGCGATCAGAAGCGCGGTCGCGAGGTAAGACCCCAGCACCGCACCGGCGTATTTCCCCAGGTCAGGCATCACGCCACCCTTTCCCGCGCCAGAAGCGCCTTCAGCCGCCGCGACCGGATCTCGGTCCGGGTCCGCAACAGGACCATGGTCACGAACAAGAGGATGAACCCCGCGATGCAGACCAGCAGCGGCAGCCAGAACACATCGGCCACATTCTCCTTTTCATCCATCGACAAGGACGCCCCCTGGTGCAGCCCCTGGTTCCAGAACAGCACCGCATAGCGGGAAAGAAGCGCGAAGACCGAGCCGACGAGGCAGAGGATCGAGGTCAGGTCGGCGGCGGTATCCGGATCCTCGATCGCGGACCAGAGTGCCATGTAGCCGAAATAGAACAGCGTCAGGATCAGGAACGAGGTCAGCCGCGGGTCCCAGGCCCACCAGGTGCCCCACATCGGTTGGCCCCAGAGCGCCCCCGTCACCAGCGCGATCAGGGTGAAGGTCAGCCCCACCGGGGCGGCGGCCTTGGCGGCCAAAGCCGAGACATGGTGGCGCCGCACGATCCAGATCAGCGACGTCACCAGCATCATTCCCCAGGCATTGATCGCCATCATCGCCGAGGGCACATGCAGGTAGATGATCTTGACGGTCGCGCCCTGCTTGTAATCGTCCGGCGTGAAGAAAAAGCCCCAGACCAGGCCGGTGACCAGAAGCGCAATCGTCAGCCCCACCGCCCAGGGCAAGGCCCAGGCCGAGGTCTGCATGAACTTCTTCGGGTTCGCATATTCCCAGATCGACATCGGGTCCGCCTATCCTGTTCCGGTTTGCCGCTCAACACACCATCGCGCGAGAGCCTAGCGCAGATTGACGCGGATCGCGCTGGCGGCCGCGAAGGGAAG
>JAGPEG010000179.1 GCA_018057165.1 Tabrizicola sp. | reverse complement strand
TGATGGGGCTTTCCGGATCGGGCAAGTCGACGCTGGTCCGTTGTCTGGCGCGACTGCTGGATATCACGGCGGGGACCGTCGAGGTTGAGGGGCGGGACATCGGCACGCTGTCCGAGGCGCAACTGATCGAGCTGCGCCGCAAGAAGATGGGGATGGTCTTCCAGAGCTTCGGCCTGCTGCCGCACCGCACGGCGCTGGAAAACGTCGCCTTCCCGCTGGAAATGCGGGGACAGGACCGGGCCTCACGGATCGCCCGGGCGCGCGAGATGCTGGGGCTGGTGGGCCTGAAGGGCCGCGAAGGGTATTTCCCGCGCGAGCTGTCGGGTGGCCAGCAGCAGCGCGTCGGCATCGCCCGGTCATTGGCGGTAGAGCCGGACATCTGGTTTCTGGACGAACCCTTCAGCGCGCTCGATCCCCTGATCCGGCGCGAGATGCAGGACGAATTCCTGCGGCTGAAGGGGATGCTGGCCAAGACCATCGTCTTCATCACCCATGACTTCGACGAGGCTTTGCGGCTGGCCGACCGTATCGCGATCATGAAGGACGGCGCGGTCGAACAGATCGACACGCCGGACCGGATCGTCATGGCGCCTGCGACGCCCTATGTTGCCAAGTTCACGGAAAGCATCGACCGGGCACGGGTGATCCATGCGGGCGCTCTGGCGCTTCCGGTCGAGGGGCGCATCGTCGAGGGTGACGCCTTGCCCGCAGGCGAGACACTGCATGCGCTGGCCCGCCGGATTGTGGGCGACAGCCGGGCGCTGATCCCCCTGACGGATCAGGGCCGCATCGCCGGGCTTCTGGACCGCAAGTCGGCGCTGGATCTTCTGCTGGGGCCGGCGGCATGATGGCGGTGACGCTTCCGAAATCCCCGCTGCATCTTGACCAGAAGCGGATCGCGCAGGCCTTTCTTCTGGCTGCACTGGTGCTGGTGGTCTTCCGGGGCGCGCTGCCCACGGGGCTGGTCCGTCTGCCCGAAGGCATGGTCCTGCCCTTCGCCGACTGGATCAACGCCGCCTTCACTTTTATCCGCGACGACCTGGGACTGATGGCCTTCACCCGCGCCTTTTCCGACATGGTGGAGCTTTGCCTGGATGTCACGGCAAACCTGCTTTACGGCAAGTCCCGCTGGCCCCATGTCGGCCCGATCCCCTGGGTGGTGATCGCCGCGACCGCCGGGATGGCGGGCTACGCGCTGGCGGGCTGGCGGCTGGCCACCCTGTCGGCCGGGACCTTCGTCTGGATTGCCGTCATGGGCCAGTGGAAATGGGCGATGGAGACCTTGTCGGTCATCGTCGTGGCCGTGCCCTTTTCGGTCGCCCTTGGTCTGCTCATGGGCATCCTTGCCTGGCGGTCGCGGTGGGCCGAACGCATCCTGAATCCCATCCTCAACATCGCGCAGTCGCTGCCGCATTTCGCCTATATGATCCCGGTCGTGGTCTTCATCGGCGTCGGACCCAAGGCGGGCGCCATCGTGACCATCATCTTCTCCGTCCCGCCGATGATCCGCATGACCCTTCTCGGCCTGCGCGGCGTCTCGCCCGAGATCATCGAAAGCGGCAAGATGAGCGGCACGACCCGTCTGCAATTGATGACCCGCGTGCGCCTGCCCGCCGCGCGGACGGAGATCCTGATCGGCGTCAACCAGGTGATCATGCAAAGCCTGGCGATGGTCGTCCTTGCCAGCTTCATCGGGATGCCCGGTCTTGGGCAGAAGCTCCTGCAACTTCTCCAGGCGCTGAAGATCGGGCTGTCGGTAGAAATTGGCATCACCATCGTCCTTCTCGCCATCGTGCTGGACCGGATGTCGAAGGCCTGGGCAGTGAAGCAGCCGGAACATATCGCGGGGCCGTGGCTGCATCGTCATCGCCTCCTGATGATCTGGCTCGGCCTTGTCGCCCTGGGCTTCGTTCTGGCCTGGGTCCATCCGTACTTCGCCGAGGTCGAGCGCAAGCAGGCGCTCAGCATGGCGGGGCCGGTCGATGCCGTCGTCGGCGGATTCATCGGCCTGATCGATCCCGTCACCGACTGGCTGCGCTGGTTCTTGATCACCTGGGTGCTGATCCCCTTGCGCGATGCCTTTCTGTGGCTGCCGACCACAGCCGTGCTGGTGGCGCTGGCGGGGATCGGCTGGCGGATCGGCGGTCTGCGCTCGGCCTTGGTGTGCCTGGCCTTCGCCCTGCCAATCGCCCTGTCGGGCTGGTGGGACCGGGCGATGATCACCGCCTACACCGTCTTTGTCTCGGTCACGCTGGCGCTTATGATCGGCGTGCCGCTCGGCCTCCTTGGCGCTGCAAACGAGACCCGCGCGCGGCGCTTCCTTCTGGTCTGCGACACGGCCCAGACCTTCCCCAGCTTCATCTACCTGATCCCGGTGATCATGCTGTTCGGTGTGAACGACGTCGCCGTCATCGCCGCCGTGATGGTCTTCGCGACCGTGCCCATCGTCCGCTACACCATCGAGGGCCTGCGCAGCATTCCACCCGAAATCGTCGAATCGGCGCAGATGTCCGGGGCAAGCGCAGGCCAGCTGCTGCGCCATGTGAAGCTGCCCCTCGCGGTGCCAACCCTGGTTGTCGGCGCGAACCAGTCGATCATGTTCTCGCTTTTCATGGTGATCATTGCGGCCTTCATCGGCACGCAAGACCTTGGTCAGGAAATGCAGCGTGCCCTGTCATCGACCGATGTCGGCAAAGGGCTCGTCCTTGGCTTCGCGGTGGCGTTCATGGGGCTTTTGGCGGACCACCTGCTTCTGAAATGGGCGCGCAGCCAGGGCGTTTCTCTCAGGTCAAGCTAGGGCTGGTGACGTTGCCCCTCCACCGATCCGGTTTGAGGTAGACTCTGATCGCCGATACATCGCTGTCGGGTGCCCAAATGGCACGGAAACCGGCGACGCTGTGCGATGCCCGCGACAAGGTCATCAGCTGAAGGTGATGCAACTCGTCCGTAGCTTTGCCAATGCGGGGGGCGATGTCCTGGCGATCATGCATGACCTCGACCTGTCGGCAATGTTCGCTGACCGCATGACCTTCCTGCCCGACGTCAGACTTGATGCCATCGGCGCGCCAGATCAGGTGATGGTCAGGCCCTTGCTTGAACGAGCCTGCGGTATGCGCCGTCGCCCTGAACCGGGGTCCTGCTGCAAGCTCATGGCTTCTGCCACAGATCGAGGTCTGATCATCTCCTGGAAAACGCAGGACTGCGGCAATCGTCCCGGCATCCCCTGAAACCCGCACTGCCCGGCCAAGCCGGGAGCCTCAAGTCGTCAGGCAAGATTCTGGGGAAGCAGCCCGGCAAGGAGGCGAGAGCTGCCGATCATCCCGTTGGCCGATCATGCCTGACGCAATCCGTTGCGAAATGCTTTTTCAAGAAACTCGGAGCTTTTGCGCAGATAGGCCGCGACGTTCCGCCGGCGGAAGACACCATGGCCCTCATCCGGGAACAGCATCACCTCATGCGGAATGCCCGCCGCTGTCAGCTCGCGCACGGCGGTATGGGTGTTCTCCGGCCCCACGTTCGAATCCGCCAGGCCATGCACGATCATCACATGGCCCCGGATGCGGTCGATGAACCGGCCGGGAGAGGCATTGGCGTATTTCTCGGGAAATTCCTCCGGTGTGCCACCCATCATCTCTTCGCTATAGGCGCGGCCATGCGGCATTTCGGTTGCATGGTAGTCGATGTCCAGCCGGTACATGCCGCACATCGGGATCGCCGCCGTCACCAGATCGGCGTGGCGGGTGATCGCGAACCAGCTGGAGAACCCGCCGTAGCTGTTGCCCGCCACCGCCACCGGGCCGGGAAGGCCTGCCGCCAGCGCCGCCGCAAGCCCCGCGCGGATGTCGGCCTGTTCGCGCCCGCCCCAGCCATCGTCCTTCACCGCCTCGCGGTGCGCAAAGCCGAAGCCGGTCGAGCCGCGGTAGTTCGGGTCGAGGACGGCATAGCCATTTGCCACCCAGAACTGGATCTTCGGGTTCACCCAGTCCTCGGAATGCCAGGTCGGCCCGCCGTGGACATAGCCGATCAGGCCCTTGGACGGGCCTTCGGGGCGATACAGCCAGCCCTGCATCGCGCGCCCATCCGGGGCGGTCCAGCGGAAATCCTGTGGCGCGACGTGGTGGCGCGCAGGCTCCGGGGCGGCGCGCCAGATCACCCGGCAACTGCCATCCGCCGTCACCGCGAGCAGATCGTGCGGGGCATCCGCGTCATAGGCCTCGGCCAGCCAGCCGCCATCGGGCAGGGCGGCATGGGGCAGAAGGCTGCGGCGGCCCGACAGGTTCGGCAGCGGGCGGAGGTCATGCCCCCGGACCAGCGCGGCACGGGTCTGGCTTTCGACATGGTGGATGCACAGGAAGTCCTGTCCCGTTCCAGCCAGCACCGCATGCGGGTAAAGCTGAGGTTCCCCGGCGACCCAGTCCACAACGCCGGTGGAGAGCGTCAACACCCCCAGCCGGTCGCGCCCCTCATGGTCACAGGCAAAGCCGATGCGGTCCGCGTCCAGCCAGACTGCCAGCACGTTGTTTCGTTCGCCAAGGTCCAGCACCTTATGCGCCACGCCACCCGCGACCGGCACCACCCAAAGCTGATACCCGCCGGGTGCACGGTCACTTCGATGCCACAAAAGCCGCGTGCCATCGGGTGAGAGCAGGGGGCCGACGTAGAAATGCGGCGGGCTGTCGGCCTGCGCCAGGCAAGTGCGCGCGCCGCTGGCAAGGTCCTGCCGCCAGAGCCAGGCGCCCGGCGTCACCTTGTCCGTCGCATAGTCGAAATCCGCCAGGAAGAAGACGGCGCTTTGATCCGCCGAGAAAGCCCCGCCATAGACGTAATGCGTGTCCTGCGTCGGCGTGATCTGTGTCAACGCGCCGGTGTCCCGGTCCAGAAGCAACAGGTGGTCATGCTCGTTCGCGTTCAGCGATTGGGCAAGGAGCAGGCGGCTGCCATCGGGGGCAAGGTCGCGGATCAGGTAATGGTCCTGCCCATCCGTCAGCCGCTGCGGCGGGGCCGATCCATCGAGGGGCGCGCACCAGACGTTCTCGGTCTCGTCCGGCCCGGCAAGGCACCAGAAGGCCCAACGGCCATCGGCGCTGGCATGGATGTTCGACGGTTGCGGCAGAGAAGCCCAGAGGGCGGCAAGATCGGTCATGGTTCCTCGATGAAATGGCAGGCGGCCAGACGGCCGGGGGCGACCTCACGCAGATCGGGGCGAGTCTGGCGGCACAGGTCGGCGGCCTTGGGGCAGCGGCTGGCGAAGACGCAGCCGGGCGGGGGTGACAGGACTGAGGGCAGTTCCCCCGCCAGCGACGTGCCGGCGCGGCCCTTCTCGCGCCTTGGGTCAGGTTCGGGGACAGCCTGCATCAGGGCTTGGGAATAGGGATGCAGGGGCCGGGCATAGAAGGCGCTGCGTGGGGCGTGTTCGACGACCCGACCAAGGCACATCACCATCACGTCATGGCTGATGTGGCGCACCACCGCCAGGTTGTGCGAGATGAAGACGAGGGCAAGGCCCACCTTTTCCTGCAAATCCATCAACAGGTTGATCACCTGCGCCTGGATAGAGACGTCCAGCGCCGAGACGGGTTCGTCGCAGATGATCAGCTTCGGTCGCCCGACCAGGGCCCGTGCGATCCCCACCCGCTGCGCCTGCCCGCCCGACAACTCATGCGGGTAGCGGTCGGCAAAATCGGCGGAGAGGCCGACCTGCTGCAAGGCCTCGACCGCGCGGGTGCGGGCTTCGGCGCGGGACAGGCCGGGTTCGAAGGTGGCCAGGGGACGGCTGACGATGCGGGCCAGCGTCATCCGGGGATCGAGGGCTGCAACCGGGTCCTGGAAGATGATCTGCATTTCCGACCGACGGCGCCGCAGGTCGGGGATCGCGGCCATGTCCTGTCCTTGCCAGAGGACATGTCCGCCCGAAGGCTCGATCAACCGCAGCAGGGCGCGGCCCAGCGTGGACTTGG
>JAGPEG010000178.1 GCA_018057165.1 Tabrizicola sp. | reverse complement strand
CCGCCGACCAGGGCGGGGGTGATGTAGTAGCCGACCGCCAGGATGAAGACGAGCAGCGAGCCCGCGGCGATTCCCGGCAGGGTCTGCGGCAGGTAGACCCGGCGGAAGGTGGTCCAGCTGGTCGCACCAAGGCTGCGTGCCGCGCGGGCATAGCTGGGCGGGATCACCCGCATCACCGAATACAGGGGCAGGATCATGAAGGGCAGCAGCACATGCGTCATCGCGACGATGGTGCCGGTCATGTTGTACATCATCGTCAGGCGGCCCTCGTCACTGAGCAGGCCCAAGCCCACCAGCATGTCGTTGACGATGCCCTGTTCCTGCAACAGCGCGATCCAGGCCGTCGTCCGCACCAGCAGCGAGGTCCAGAACGGCAAGAGCACCAGGATCATCAGCAGCGAGGCCTTCGCCATCGGCAGCGTCGCCAAGAGATGCGAGACCGGGAAGGCGATCAAGAGGCAGATCACGGTGATCAGGCCGGAAATCAGGAAGGTCTTGAAGAAGAGGTAAAGGTAGATCCGTTCCTTGTCGCCGCCGCGCGCCCAACCGTCATCGGTCAGCTTCCGGTCCGAGGCGACCTTGTAGAATTCCGGCGTATAGGCGCTGGAGGCGGACGACATGCCGCGCCAGAGGGCAGGCTTGCCCCATGCGGGATCAAGGGCGAGCAGCGAGTCCTTGAACGGGGCAACCAGCGTATCGGCCGCGCGCGCGCCCTTCTTGAACAGCGAGATGGTGCCGGGCACCGTGTAGTTGATCCGCGTCCCGGCCAGGCCGGTGGTCTTTTCGACCTGCATCCGCGCCAGATCCTGCACCAGGGCGGCATAGGCGCCTTCCGGCGGATTGGCCGGGTCGAAACCGGGGTTCTCGGCGAACCAGACACCCAGCGCCGGAGCCGAGGACGAGAAGCCGTCATGTTCGATCGACCGTTTCAGCATGTAGCCGATCGGGACCAGGAATGTCAGGAGGACGAAGAAGAGGAGCGGCAGCACCAGAAGGAAGGCGCGGCGCTTGGCCCGCGACTGCGCGGCGGCCAGTGCGGCCTTCAGCGGTCGGCCGTCGGCGGTGGTCAGAAGTTCTGGGGTTGCTTCGGCCATGCCTGCCTCGCCGGGAAAAGGTCCGGGCGCGGGGACTGTCCCCCGCGCCCGACATCTGGATTACTGGGCGAGCCAGGCCTGGAAGCGTTCGTTCAGTTCGGAGTCGTGGTCGACCCAGAAGTCAGCCGAGGTTTCCAGCGCGTTCACCATGTTCTCGGGCGCGGTCGGCAGGTGCGGCGCCATCACCGTCTTGCCGTCCTTGTAGATGATCTCTTCGGCCATCGACGACTTGCGCGCCGGACCGTAAGAGATCTGCTGGGCCGAGGCACGCAGGCCTTCGGTCGAGGTGGCGAAGCGGATGAACTCCAGCGCCTGCTCCATGTTCGGCGCGCCCTTCGGGATCACGAACATCTCGTTTTCGTAGATCTGGCCGTCCCAGACGATCTGGAAGGGCTTGCCCTCGTTTTGGGCGGCGGCGAAGATCCGGCCGTTGTAGGCGGTGGTCATCACCACTTCGCCATCGGCCAGAAGCTGCGGCGCCTGGCTGCCGGCTTCCCACCAGACGACGTCGTTCTTGATCGTGTCCAGCTTGGCGAAGGCGCGCTCGACGCCCTCGGGGGTCGAGAGCACGTCATAGACCTCGGACGCGGGGACACCGTCGCCCATCAGCGCGAATTCCAGCACCGCCTTCGCGCCCTTCTTCAGGCCGCGCTTGCCGGGGAATTTCTCAAGGTCGAAGAAATCGGCGACCGTGGTCGGGCCTTCCGGGAACTTGGTGGTGTCATAGGCAAAGACGTTCGACCAGACGTCGGTCGAGACGCCGCATTCGGTGATGGCGCCGGGGATGAAATCCTCGGTCGCGGGTGTGCCGTCAGAGCCGGCCGGCAGGGTGCTGGCGTCGATCGGCTCAAGGATGCCTTCGTCGCACAGGCGAATCGCGTCGGCATATTCGATGTTGGCCACGTCGACGGTGACGTTGCCCGATTCCACCATGGCCTTCACCGGCGTCGCCGGGTTGTCGCTGTCCACCATGATGGTGTTGATGCCGGTCGCGGCCATGAACGGCTTGACGAAGGCTTCGGTCTGGGCCTCGCCATAGGCGCCGCCCCACGACATCACCGTCACGTCGGCATTGGCCGCAAAGCCATAGCCGACCAGCGCGGTCGTCAGGATGAGGGTCTTCTTCATTATCGTGCTCCCTGTTTCATCTTGCAGTCACTTCGGCCGGTCTTCGCGGCCTGTCATCAAGGATCCAGCGCGCGGGCATCCTGGGGATGCCAGCCCACCTTGATCTTCTGGCCGGGAGAGAGCCTGGTCTGCCCCAGCGTGTTGCGCATCTTCATCACGAAATTATCCGAGCCCGCGACCTTCAGCACCGCGCGCAGGATGTCGCCCATGTAGATGATCTCGACAACTTCGGCGTCGATCGTATGGGCCCCCGGCGGCATCATCTCGGGCTTGAATTCCACCCGTTCGGGGCGGATGGAGACCAGAGTCTTCAGCCCCTTCTCCTTGGCGTTGACCGCCGTCGCGTCGATCAGCTCGCCGGTCGTCAGGCGGACCAGCGCCTTGTCGCCGTTCAGCTCCTCGATGGTGCCGAGAAGCTTGTTGTTCTCGCCGATGAACTGGGCGACGAAGCTGTTGTCGGGGCGTTCATAGAGGTCGGCGGGCGGGGCAAGCTGCTGGATGCGGCCGTCGTTGAACACGGCGACGCGATCCGACATCGTCAGCGCCTCGCCCTGGTCATGGGTGACATAGACCACGGTGATGCCCAGCGATTCATGCAGATGCTTGATCTCGAACTGCATGTGTTCGCGCAGCTGCTTGTCCAGCGCGCCAAGCGGTTCGTCCATCAGCACGAGCGAGGGGTCGAACACCAAGGCGCGCGCCAGGGCGATCCGCTGCTGCTGGCCGCCGGACAGTTGCGCCGGGCGGCGGTTGGCAAAGGCCCCCATCTGCACCATGTCGAGCGCGCGCTTGATCTTCACCTCGCGCTCGTCCTTGCCCATGCCGCGCACTTCCAGCGGGAAGGCCAGGTTCTCGCCCACGGTCATGTGCGGGAAAAGGGCATAGTTCTGGAACACCATCCCGATGCCGCGCTTGTGCGGCGGGACCTGGTTGATCGGGCGACCGTCCAGCCGGATCTCGCCATGGGTTGCGGTCTCGAACCCGGCCAGCATCATCAGGCAGGTGGTCTTGCCCGATCCCGAAGGCCCGAGCATGGTGAGAAACTCGCCCTTGCCGATTGCGAGATTCAGGTCTTTCACGACCAGACTCACACCGTCATAGCTTTTCTGGACGTGCTCAAAAGCGACGAAAGCGTCGTTGCGGGGCTCAACCGTCACCCGTGTCTCCCTGATGTTTTGGGCGCTTTGCGCCTTCTGGCTTGATTCGTTTAAACCTAAACGTGACCCTCATTGCAACGCACTTTTTCCGATGCGACGGGTCAATTCGCGGCAGCCACGGCTAAAAATGCGGCAAAAAGGAAGAACGGCCAGCCATCGCCTTTCCGGCAGGCATTTTGCCCGCATTCCATGCAAGATCGGGAAGGTTTGCGCCCATAGACCCCGAGCTGAAAGCCGAAGGGCGCGAGGTCTTTCGACCTTCGCGCCCTTTGCTTTGCCTCGAACCCGACCCTGGTGCGGATGAAAAGACTCGAACTTTCACTCCGGTTAAGGAACAGCGACCTCAACGCTGCGCGTCTACCAATTCCGCCACATCCGCACGGGGTCTGGTTTCGGACGCCCGCTATCTAGCGACAGTCGCGCAGGATGAAAAGGGGCATTTTCGCACCTTGCGCGACGCACCGAACCGGACTGTCGCTTCCGCGTCCCGCCGCCTATATGTGGACCGGCACACCCACAGGGCCGGGCAAGGCAGATCATGGTGGAATGGACCCATATCCCGGGGCTTGCCCCCTACCCCGAGACGCTGGCCGCGATGGAGGCCCGCGCCGAAGCCATCGCACGCGGCGAAGCGGACGAGGCGATCTGGCTGCTGGAACATCCCCCGCTCTACACCGCCGGCACCTCGGCCAAAGCTGCCGATCTGGTCGACGCCGACCGATTCCCGGTCTATCCGGTCGGGCGCGGCGGGCAGTATACCTATCACGGGCCGGGCCAGCGGGTGATCTACACCATGCTGGACGTCAAGGCGCGGGGCCAGGACGTGCGCTGCTTCGTGCGCGAGCTGGAGCGGTGGGTCATCGACACCCTGGCCGAGTTCAACGTGACCGGAGAGATTCGCCAGGGCCGTGTCGGCGTCTGGGTGCAACGCCCCGACCGTCCCGGCCCCGACGGCCAGCCCGCCGAGGACAAGATCGCCGCCATCGGCATCAAGCTGCGACGCTGGGTCAGCTTCCACGGCATCTCTATCAACGTCGAGCCGGACCTGAGCCATTTCGACGGAATCGTCCCCTGCGGCATCCGCGAGCATGGCGTGACCAGCCTGGTCGATCTTGGCCTGCCCGTGACCATGGCCGACCTTGACGCCGCGCTGATCGCCACCTTTCCGCGCCGGTTTCAGGGCCTTTGCCCCACCCCGGATGCGGCATAGCAGCAAGATGCTATTGCATAGCAACGGCTCCCTCCCCCATGTTTCGCCTTGTGGAAGCCGCGTTGCGCGCTCCGAACCTTGAGAGGACATCATGACGAAGTTCATCCTTCTTGCCGTCGCCTCCGTTGCCCTGGCGGTGCCTGCCTTCGCAGGCGACCCGGTCGCGGGCGAGGCCACGTTCAAGAAGTGCAAGGCCTGCCATTCGATCATTGGCGCCGACGGGACCGAGATCCAGAAGGGCGGCAAGACCGGCCCGAACCTTTACGGCGTGATCGGTCGTGGTGTCGCCGTCGATGCCGATTTCTCTTACGGCGACTCGATCGCCGCCCTGGGCGCGACCGGCGCGGTCTGGGATGAGGCCAGCCTTGCGGCCTATGTCGCCGATCCTGCGGCCTATCTGAAGCAGGCGCTTGGCGACGATGCGGCCAAGACGAAGATGTCGTTCAAGCTTGCCACGGGTGGCGAGGACGTGGCGGCCTATCTCGCCTCGGTCGCGCAGTAACGGCGCTTTCCCGTGCGAAGGCCCTGGGCGCGCGCGCCCGACCGGGGCCGCGCCCTTTGCATTTCCCCCGCAATTTCTGCCCTCTGCGGCAAAGTCATGCATTGCGACCTTCCGCCCGCAGGGCTAAGACGGGATCGCAAGGGAAACCGGGCGGGCCTTATCGGCCTGCGAACGGGCAAGACGAAACGACCAAAGCGGGAGCAGGCACATGGCGGACGCAGCCATCCACGGCCACGAACACCACAAACCCGGGTTCTTCACCCGCTGGTTCATGTCGACAAATCACAAGGACATCGGGATCCTCTATCTTTTCGTCGGCGGTTTCGTCGGCCTGATCTCGGTCCTCTTCACCGTCTACATGCGGCTTGAGCTGATGGAGCCGGGCGTCCAGTACATGTGCCAGGAAGGTGCGCGCTTCATCGCTTCGGCGGATGCCTGCACCCCGAACGGGCATCTGTGGAACGTGATGATCACCTATCACGGCGTCCTGATGATGTTCTTCGTCGTCATTCCCGCGCTTTTCGGCGGTTTCGGCAACTATTTCATGCCGCTGCAGATCGGCGCGCCGGACATGGCCTTCCCCCGGATGAACAACCTGTCGTTCTGGCTTTACGTCGCCGGGACCTCGCTGGGCGTGGCCTCGCTCCTGTCTCCGGGCGGCGGTGGCGACCTCGGCACCGGCGCGGGCGTGGGCTGGGTGCTTTACCCGCCGCTGACCACCACAGCGGAAGGCGGCTACGCGATGGATCTCGCGATCTTCGCCGTCCACCTGTCGGGCGCCTCGTCGATCCTGGGCGCGATCAACATGATCACCACCTTCCTGAACATGCGCACCCCCGGCATGACGCTGCACAAGGTGCCGCTGTTCGGCTGG
>JAGPEG010000177.1 GCA_018057165.1 Tabrizicola sp. | reverse complement strand
ATGTAGCGGTCGGTCGGCAGGTCGTCGGAGCGGTAGACATGACCCGTCACCAGGCCCAGCCGGTCGCAGGCCGCGATCAGTTCGTCGCCCTCGGAATCCCGTCCGATGGCGGTGATGAGCGCCGGGCTCATGCCAAAGCGCCGCAGCGTCATCGCGATGTTCATCGCCACCCCGCCGGGCAGCCGCGTGATGCGCCCCGGCACGTCAGCGCCAAGCCGCATCGCGGTGGGCGAGCGGCCGATGATGTCCCACAGGACCGAACCGATGCAGAGGATGTCAGGCGTCATGCCCCCGTTGTCGCCAAAGCAGGGCGCAATCGCAAGAGGACACCCACGCCGTAAAGCGGCCCCGATCCGGCACCTGTCGCGCGGATGTGATTTCCCGCGCGACAGGCGTCAATCATGGTAGACTTGCGGTCGGTGTTGCGTTGCGGGTGCCGCAATATCCTCTGGTAATTCGTACATCTGATTTGCTCTGGCAGGCCGACGACCTGTCTGAAAGCCGCTTTTCCAAGGTCTCGGTGCCCGGACCGCCATGAAAAGGAGCTTGCAATGGATCGTATTGACCAACTGATGGCGACGACCAGGCCCTGGCCCGCCGACGCGGGGCTTGAAACCTCGATGATCTTTCATGAAGGCTTTGACCTGCCCGAATTCGCCGCATTCGTGCTGCTTGACGACCCGAAGGGCAGGGAGGCGCTGGGGCGCTGGTTCGACGGGTTCGTGGCGCTGGCGCGGGCGGGGGGCACGGGCTTCGTGCTGGATACCGCGACCTGGCGTGCGAACATGGGATGGGCCAGGGCGCTGGGACTGGACGAGACGGGGATCCGTCGGGTCAATGCCGACGCCGTGTCCTTTGCGCGCGGCCTTCAGGGCCAGCACGAGACGGCGGCGCTGCCAATCCTGATCAACGGGGTCGTCGGCCCCTTGGGCGACGGCTACCGCGTGGATGTCGCCCGTGCCGTCGATGAGGCGGAGCGTCTGCACCGACCTCAGATCCGGGCGCTGGCCGAAGCCGGGGTGGACATGGTGACGGCAGTGACCATGACCCATGCCGAGGAAGCCATCGGCGTGGCACGGGCCGCACGGGCGGCGGGGGTGCCGCATGTTCTCTCGTTCACGGTCGAGACCGATGGCAGTCTGCCCTCGGGGCAGGGGTTGCAGGATGCGCTGGCGGAGGTCGAGGCCGCAACCGGGGGAAGCGCGCTGTTCTACATGGTCAACTGCGCCCATCCGACGCATTTCGCCCAGGCGCTTGTCGGCCCGATGCAGGGCCGGATCGGGGGCATCCGGGCCAATGCCTCGCGCCTCAGCCATGCCGAGCTGGACGTGGCGACCGAGCTTGACGACGGCAATCCGGTAGAGTTCGGTCTGGACTATGCCGGACTTGGCGCGACCCTTCCGGCTCTGCGCATCATCGGAGGCTGCTGCGGGTCGGACCACCGGCATGTGGCCTCGGCCTGCATGCATCTGCACAGCAAGGCCTGAGCATGGCGCGCTTTGCACTTGCACATCCGCGCGTCCTGGCATAGGGACGCGCCACTTCACAGGTGAGGCTTGGGCCTGGGCGGGGAGAAATCCCGTTCGGTCCGCCGGTTGCCCCCATCCGGGGGTGAAGACGGCCTCATCAAGGTTCAAACCGGAAAAGGACAAGGCATGGCTCTTCCCGAGTTCTCCATGCGTCAGCTCTTGGAAGCTGGCGTTCACTATGGCCACCAGACGGCACGCTGGAACCCCCGCATGGGCGAGTTCATCTACGGCGACCGCAACGGCATCCACATCGTCGACCTGACCCAGACCGTCCCGATGCTGGACGCGGCGCTGAAGATCGTGCGCGACACTGTCGCCAAGGGCGGCCGCATCCTGTTCGTCGGCACCAAGCGTCAGGCCCAGAAGCCCGTCGCCGAAGCCGCCGAGAAATGCGCGCAGTATTACATGAACCACCGCTGGCTGGGTGGCACGCTGACCAACTGGAAAACCGTTTCCCAGTCGATCCAGCGCCTGAAGCAGCTGGACGAGGTTCTGGGTGCCGGCGGCGAGGGCCTGACCAAGAAAGAACGCCTTGGCATGGAACGTGACCAGGCCAAGCTGCAAGCCTCGCTGGGCGGCATCCGCGAAATGGGCGGCACCCCGGACCTGATCTTCATCATCGACGTTGGCAAGGAAGACCTCGCCGTCCTGGAAGCACAGAAGCTGGGCATTCCGGTCGTCGCCGTGGTCGATACCAACTGCTCGCCCAAGGGCGTGAACTACATCATTCCGGGCAACGACGACGCGGCTCGCGCCATCGCGCTCTACTGCGATCTCGTCGCCCGCGCGGCGCTTGACGGCATGTCGGCCCAGATGGGCGCGGCGGGCGTCGACCTTGGCGCGCTGGAAGCGGCCCCGGTCGAAGAAGCGGTCGCTGAAGCCGAGGCCTGAGTCCAAGCCTGTCACCAGAGATCACCCGGCGGGCCTTTCCCGCCGGGCTATCCATTTCAAGGAGTGAAACCATGACGATCACCGCCCAGATGGTGAAGGAACTGCGCGATTCGACCGGCGCAGGCATGATGGACGCCAAGAAGGCGCTGACCGAAGTTGCAGGCGACATGGAAGCCGCCGTCGACTGGTTGCGCACCAAGGGTCTGGCCAAGGCCGCCAAGAAGGCCGACCGCGTCGCAGCCGAGGGGCTGGTCGGCGTGGCCGTGTCGAACGGCAAGGGCGTCGCCGTCGAGATCAACTCGGAAACCGACTTCGTCGCCAAGAACGAGGATTTCCAGGCGCTTGTCCGTGACGTGGCCAATGTCGCCCTGACCACCGGCGATTCGGTCGAGGTGGTGAAGGCCGCACATCTGAACGGCAAGACCGTCGAGACCGTGATCCAGGAAGCCATCGCCCGTATCGGCGAGAACATGACCTTCCGCCGCCTGCATGTCCTGGAAGGCGACACCGTCGTCTCCTACGTCCACAACGCGGCGACCGCAGGCATGGGCAAGATCGGCGTGCTCGTCGCGCTGAAGGGCGACAAGACCAAGGCGGAAGAGATCGGCAAGCAGTTCGCGATGCACATCGCCGCGACCTCGCCGCTGTCCCTGTCGGAAGCCACCCTTGACCCTGCGGTGGTGGAACGCGAATTGGCGGTGCAGACCGCGAAGGCGCTGGAAGAGAACGCCGCCTCGGCCAAGCCGAAGCCCGATGCGGTGATCCACAACAACATCATCCCGGGTCGGATGAAGAAGTTCCTGGCGGAGAATACCCTTCTTGGCCAGGCCTTCGTGATCAACCCCGACCTGACCGTGGAAGCTGCGGCCAAGGAAGCGGGGGTTGAGCTTACCGGCTATGCCCGCGTCGCGGTTGGCGAAGGCATCGAGAAGAAGCAGGAAGACTTTGCCGCCGAAGTGGCAAAGGCGCTTCAGGGCTGATCCACCGCTTCGGCGGGGCAGGGGCCGGTGCGCTTGGCGTGCCGGCCCTTTGCTTTGGAAAGCGTGCCTGTTCAGGGATCGGGGCACCCCCGAAAATGAATGCGGCGCGGTTCTGGGGATGAACCGCGCCGCGTGGTCCTGCCCCGCCCCAAGGGGATGAGGGGTTGCAGGACAGGACGTAAGGTCGACCGATGAAAACCCGGCCTTTGTCACTATACACCGGAGACAGCCAGAGCCCGCTGATCCGCATTCCCTTCCGGCGTTTCCGTCAGGTAACTTGAGCTATGTCCCACAGGGGCGGGCGCCCGGCGAGTGGGGAAAACCATACCCGCGACTTACCGCGCGGCCTGGGCGACCTCGGGCAGGCGCTGGAAGATCATGTTCAAGAGCGCGCCCTTCGCCACCGCCTGCGCCGTGGTCTCCACCGCCAGGGCATCCCGTGCAAGCCGCAGGTGCTTTTCGACCATGGCGGGCGAGACACCCATGAGAAGCGCCACGTCCTGCGTGGTCTTGCCGTCGGCCACCCATTCCAGCGCCTCGCGCTGACGCGGGGAAAGCGCCCGGTGGCGGGACAGTTGCGGCAGATGCACGATCGTCAGGTGCATCATGTTTGCCACTGCCAGGATCTCTTCCTTGCGGGAAACGAACAGGGCATCGACCTGGGCGGGCGTCATGCCAGGATCTGCGATCAGCCCCAGCGCCCCCTTGGAGCGCGAGGAAACCACGGGGAAACTCACCGACATCCCCGCCACGATCCCCATCATCGCATTCTGCCGCACGGCTTCCGCTTCCTCGGCCGACAGGCGCCCGGCCTCGAACGCTTCCTTCACCCAGGACCAGGTGCAGATGCCCGAATTGTGCTCGGCCCAGCGGAAGACCGGGGTCTTGGCGTAGAACCCGCCCTGGAAGTAGCGTTTGACGTAATCGGCGTCGCAGGTCGACAGGAACAGCGCATCATCCGGGTCGCCGATGGTCTTCAGATGCCTGAAGCGGGTGAAGCCGTAGTTCACCCGACCGAAGCCCAGCTTGGCGAACCAGCCGGTCGCGACCGCCCAGGCATCGTCGATGCTGGAGGAGGCGGCGATGCGGTTCAGCAGTGCAAGTATGGTCTCGCTCATTTTTGTCTTCCCTGTTGCCTGAAGCCCGCGTCAGGCGAACCTGACCTTGCGGCATTCGGAACTTGGACGTGAGATAAGGCCGGTTTCCTTGGCTTGTCTATGCTTCCCACCGTGATTTGGCCGTCAAAACGACCGGATGACGGAACTTGTCATCAGTTTCGGGGGGTTGCGGCGTCAGAGATGGGGGACAAGATCGCCGATCAGGCGGGGCAGGGCGGCATGATCGTCGAAGATGATCCTGGCCCCCAGTGCTTCCGCCTCCGTCTTCCGGTAGCCGCCGGAGAACAGCGCCAGCGGGACATTTGCCGTCCGGGCGGTTTCGGCATCGACCTCGCTGTCGCCGATGAACAGCGCCTTGCCGGCCCCGAGGGCTGCCAGTGCGGCCCACAGCGGCGCCGGGTCCGGCTTGCGTTGCGGCAGGCTGTCGCCACCGATGATGACCGGAAAAAGTCTGGCCAGATCGAAGTGTTGCAGCACGGCATGGGTCGGGCCCAAGGGCTTGTTGGTGCAGATCGCAAGCCGGTGCCCCGCAGCGGAAAGATCAGCCAGCGCTGTAGATACACCCGGATAAAGCGTTGTCAGATCAAAGGCTTCTTCGTAGATCCTGATGAACCCGGCCATCAGCTCGGCCTGCAATGCTGCGTCGGGGTCGATCCCCAGATGCGCCATGGACCGGCTGATCAGGACCCCGAGCCCATTGCCGACGAAGCCCCGGATCGTCGCCTGAGAAAGCGGCGGGAAGCCCTTGTTTCCGAAAAGGATATTGGCCGCAGCATGGATCTGCGGCACACTGTCGATCAGCGTACCGTCCAGGTCGAAAACCAGATTCAATTCCTCAGCCAAGTGCCACCTCGGCCGCCATGCGGATCGCCCGGATGTTCACACCATAGGGCGCCGGGTTGTCGACCGAACCGCCCTTGAACACCGCCGAGCCCGCCACCAGCACATCGGCTCCGACCTTCGAGACCAGCGGTGCCGTCGTCGTGGTGATCCCGCCGTCGATCTCGATATGCACTGGCCGGTCGCCGATCATCTGCCGCAGGCGGGCGATCTTCGGGATCTGGCTCTCGATGAAACTCTGGCCGCCGAAGCCGGGGTTCACCGTCATCACGCAGACAAGATCCACCATGTCCAGAAGCTCGGCCACGGCTTCGACAGGGGTGCCAGGGTTGATAGCCACGCCAGCCTTTTTCCCAAGACCACGAATGGCTTGCAGCGTACGGTGAATGTGCGGGCCAGCCTCGACATGCGCCGAAATGACATCGGCTCCGGCCTTGGCATAGGCTTCCAGATAGACATCCACCGGCGAGATCATCAGGTGGACATCCATCACGCCCTTGATATGCGGCCGGAGTGCGGCGCACATTGCCGGGCCGAAGGTCAGGTTCGGCACGAAATGGCCGTCCATCACATCGACATGCACCCAATCCGCGCCTTGCGCCTCGATCGCACGGCATTCG
>JAGPEG010000176.1 GCA_018057165.1 Tabrizicola sp. | reverse complement strand
CACTGCATGTTTCACCCTTCCTTTGCCGATCCGCTGTCCACAGTGGACAAAAGATCACAACCTTTTAAAATCAATGCCTTGGTCGCGGACGTTCACGAATCCTTAACCCGCGCCACAGGTCTCTGTCGCGAAATCCTATCCGCTGCCCCGTCCATTCGGAAGCACGAAAGCGGGAGCGTGATCTGCATCCCCTTTCCCTTCCGCAGGACCCGGCCTATGGTCGCGGCGCGTATCCGTGAGCCTTCGTGAGACGAGCATGACCCTGACCCGCCCGACCCTGATCCTTCTCGCCACGCTGGGCTCGGTTGCCCTCTTGGGCGGGGCTTTCGCCTTCCAGTACATCGGCGGCATGGCCCCCTGCCAGCTCTGCCTCTGGCAACGCTGGCCGCATGCGGCGGCGATCGGGATCGGGATCGTGGCGCTGGCGACCGGCTGGCGCGGGCTGGCCTGGCTGGGCGTCATCGCGCTTTTGGTGACGGCGGGCATCGGCATCTTCCATGTCGGCGTCGAAGAGAAATGGTGGGAAGGGCTGGCATCCTGTACCGCGGGTTCGATCACGGGCATCTCGACCGCCGACCTGCTGGACCCGACCAAGGATGTGGCTTCGGTGGTCCGCTGCGACGCAATCGCCTGGCAGATGCTGGGGGTCTCGATGGCCGGGTGGAACGCGATCCTCTCGCTGGTGCTGGCCGGGCTCTGGGCCAAGGCAGCGCGGACGGCCTGATCGGTGCATCGGGGGCGCTTCGCCCCCCGAACCCCCCGAGAGTATTTCAAAAAGAGCAACCGCAGCATGAGGTTGCGGTCAATTCCTCAAGTCATGCGGCTGGAGACGCCAGCACCTGACAGGCGCTGGTGTTCCTGAATGGCGAAACGGTCGGTCATCCCGGCGACGTAATCGGCGACAACGCGGGCCAGCCGGGTTTCATCGCATGCGGCGGCAACATCGGCCTGCCATTCCGGCGGCAGCAGTTCGGGCTGGCGCAGGAAGAGCGGGAAGAGGTCATCGACCATCCGCGTCACCTCGGCCCGGACCGCCATCACGCTGGGCGCGCGATACATGCGGTGAAAGAGGAAGCTCCGCACCGCTTTCAGGTCCTGATAGAGCGGTTTCGAGAAGCGGATGATCGTGGTGCCCATGTGGCGGATGTCATTGACCGATTTCGGCTGCGCACTGGTCAGCCGGTTCTGGGCGACGGCGATCACATCCTCGACCATGCGGCCGAAGACCCGACGCAGGGCTTCATGGCGGCGGCGCATCGGGTCGAGGCCGGGATAGAGGCGATCCACCTCCTCGAAGGCGGGGCCGGTGACGGGCAGGTCCATCAGGTCGTCTTCGTTGAAAAGCCCCGAACGCAGGCCGTCATGCAGGTCGTGATGGGAATAGGCCACGTCATCGGCGATGGCGGCGACCTGGGCTTCGGCCGAGGCGTGGGTGTCAAGCTCAAGATCCCATTGCGCATTCACGTCGGCAAGGGCGTAGGGCAGCGGGCCGTCATGCCTGGCGTCGGCGTTGGGGCCAATCACCGGGCCGTTGTGCTTGGCGATGCCTTCCAGCGTTTCCCAGGTGAGGTTGAGGCCATCGAAATCGGCGTAATGGCGTTCCAGCCGGGTCACGATCCGCAAGGCCTGCGCGTTGTGGTCGAAGCCGCCATAGGGCGCCATCAGCCGCTCCATCGCATCCTCGCCGGTATGGCCGAAAGGGGTATGGCCAAGATCATGCGCGAGGGCGACCGCCTCGGCCAGATCGGTATTCAGCCCCAGCACCCCGGCGATGGTGCGGGCGACCTGCGCCACCTCGATGGTGTGGGTCAGGCGGGTGCGGTAATAGTCGCCTTCATGTTCCACGAAGACCTGAGTCTTGTGCTTCAGCCGGCGGAAGGCGCTGGAATGGATGATCCGGTCGCGGTCGCGCTGGTAGGGCGAGCGGAACGAGGACAGCTGTTCGGGCCAGAGGCGGCCACGGCTGGCGTCGGGTTGGCAGGCGAAGGGTTGCAGCATGGGCGCGCTGGCCTTGTTCGGAACGATTGGCTTTCATATATTCATCGGGCGCCTGGAAGGATACGGGAACAGCCATGGAACTGACGCTTCCGCCGAAAGTCACCGACCGCGCTTTTGCCCGGCTGGCCGAGATTGCCGAGGCGACGGGCGACGCACGCCCCTTGCGCGTGGCGGTGGATGGCGGCGGCTGTTCGGGGTTTCAGTATTCGATCACGCTGGATGCGCCTGCGGCGGATGATCTGGTGCTGGAAAAGGACGGCCAGCGCGTGCTGGTCGACCAGGTCAGCCTGCCCTTCCTGTCGAATGCGGTGATCGACTTCACCGACGAACTGATTGGCGCGCGCTTCGTGGTGGAAAACCCCAACGCCAAGACCAGCTGCGGCTGCGGGACGAGTTTTTCGCTCTGACCCCTCTGGCCGTGTTACCCTAGCGCTCTAGCTTTGGTGCAACGGAGACGTTGAGGGACAATCATGCGTGTGTTGATGCTGGGTTCGGCGCCGATGGCGGCGGAAGCGGCCCTGTGGCCGCGGGCGCCGTTCGATCTGGTGCTGGCGATCAACAACTCCTGGCGGATCAGGCCGGATTGGGACGTGGCGATCCATCCGCATGATTTTGCCGAGGAACGGCAGGCGAGGCCGGGTCCGGGCCAGCGGGTCGTGACCGAGGCCGAGTTCGTGCCGGCGCAGAATGCCTTTGGCGGCTTCGTCTATGCCGGGGCGACCATGGCCTTCACGGCGGCGTATTGGGCGCTGCAGGCGCTGCGGCCAAGCGTGATCGCGGTCTATGGCTGCGACATGCAGTATCCGGCATCGGGGCCGACGCATTTCTATGGCACGGGGACGCCGGACCCGTTGCGGGCGGATATCACGTTGCGCTCGCTGGAGGCGAAGTCGGCGCGGCTGATGGTGCTGGCGGCGATGCAGGGCTGTGCGGTGGTCAACCTGTCCTGCGGGCCGTCGCGGCTGATCCTGCCACGGCTGGCGCGGGGGGCTGTTGCTGCGGCCCGACCGGGGGTCTGGTGCGCGGACCTTGCCGCCGAGGCCTTGGCGCGGGAGGCGGAGCTGGGCTATCTGGTGCCCTCGGGGCGCTACTGGGAGGAGGCGGGGCGGTTCGATCCGGCGGCGCTTGACCGGCTGGATGCGCTGTGGTTGCAGGCGGCGACCCTGCCCCTGCGGCAGACGGCTTGAGGCGCGGGGCGTCGCGGCCTAGGGTGGCCGGGCGGAGGACCTTGGCATGATGAAGCTGGCGACGTTCAACATCAACGGGATCAAGGCGCGGATCGAGGCCTTGCCCGCGTGGTTGACTGCGGCGGCTCCGGATGTGGTCTGCCTGCAGGAGATCAAGTCGGTGGACGAGGGCTTTCCCCGCGAGCTGTTCGAGGGCCTGGGCTACCGGGTCGAGACGCATGGCCAGAAAGGGTTCAACGGGGTGGCGATCCTGTCGAAGCTGCCGTTGAGCGATGTGCGGCGGGGCCTGCCGGGGGACCCTGGCGACGAACAGGCGCGCTGGATCGAGGCGGTGGTCGATGCCGGGCGGCCGGTCAGGGTCTGCGGCCTCTACCTGCCGAACGGCAACCCGGCGCCGGGGCCGAAGTATGAGTACAAGCTCGCCTGGATGGCGCGGATGGAGGCCAGGGTGCGGGAGTTGCTGGCGTCCGAGGAGCATTTCGTCTGTCTGGGAGATTACAACGTGATCCCGCTGGCGGTGGATGCGGCGAAGCCGGAGGCCTGGGTCGGGGATGCCTTGTTCCTGCCGGAAAGCCGGGCGGCGTTCCGGCGGCTGGCGAACCTGGGGCTGACGGATGCGGTGCGGGCGCGTGATCCCTCGGCGGGGGTCTATACGTTCTGGGACTATCAGGCCGGGGCCTGGGAGCGGAACAACGGGATCCGGATCGACCATGTGATGCTGTCCCCGCAGGCGGCGGACCGGCTGGAGGCGGCGGGGATCGACAAGGCGGTCCGGGGCGGCGAGAAACCGAGCGACCATGTGCCGGTCTGGGTCGAGATCGCGGCGTGACTGTCCACGCTGGGTGGGTTGCGCAGAAGGAGTCGGGCTGAAGCCCGACCTACAACGTCACATCGTGGTCATAGAGCCAGTCGAAGCGGCTGAGCATGGTGCCGGGCGACAGGCGACCAAGCAGGCGCAGGCCGGTGTGGCCGATCATCCGGGGCAGGCCCGAAAGGTGGTAGGCGCGGGCGTTGGCATTGGCGGCGGCGACGATCCGGGTGGCGCGGGGTTTGCGGAGCGACTGGTAGGCGGCCAGTGCCGCGGCAGGACTGTCGTGGCTGGCGAGGGAATGCGCCAGGACCCAGGCGTCCTCAAGGCCCATCGACGCGCCCTGTGCCAGGAAGGGCAGCGTCGGGTGGGCGGCATCGCCGAGGATCGCCACCCCGCCCTGCCCCATCGGCTTCACCCAGGCCCCGGCGACCTGATGACGGAAGAGACCCCAGAGCCAGGGGTCTTCCACCCGGTCAAGCCAGCCGCGGACGCGGGGTGAGAAGCCCTCGAAGGCGACGCGGAGGGTGATCGCATCATCGCGCAGCGTCCAGCTTTCCTCGGCCCAGCGGTCACGTTCTTCCACCGCGACGATGTTGCGCAAGCTGCCGCCACGCAGGGGATAGCTGACAAGGTGGCGGCCCGGACCCATGTTAACCTCGGCCACCGGAGCCGCGCCGGGTTCGCAGGGGATCACCGCGCGCCAGGCGACCTGGCGGGTGAAGAACGGCGTCTCGACCCCGTTCAACGCGGCGCGGGTCTTCGAATGCAGGCCATCGGCCCCGATCACCAGCGGGCTATCCACCCGTTCGCCGCTGTCCAGCTGCACGGCGGGCGCGGGGCCGGAGAGATCGACTTCACTGACGCAGGAGAGGAGGCGCAGTTTCACCCCCGCCGCCTCGGCCCCCGTCAGGAGAAGCGCGATCAGGTCGGCGCGGTGCAGGAAATGATAGCCATGGCCGGGGCGAAGCCGCGCAAGGTCAAGCCGGGTCACGCCTTCACCGCTTGGCCCGTCGATCAGCGCGACCGCATCAGCCCGCATCGAGGCGGCGTCCAGTTCGGCTTGCAGGCCAAGTCCGCGCAGGACGGCGGCGCCATTGGGCGAGATTTGCAGGCCCGCGCCGACCTCGCGGATCGCATCGGCCTGTTCCAGCACGGTGACGTCGGCCCCGCGCAGGGCCAGCGCGCGCGCCAGGGCAAGGCCCGCGACCCCGGCGCCGATGATGGTGACGGGTTGGCCGATCAGGCTCATTCCGGGAACTCCTGGTATTGCGGCAGGTCGTCGGTAATCTCGTGCCAGGGCGCCTTGCTGCCCACGAAGATATGCGCCGTGGGCCGGATTGCCGGCGTGTCGATCAGGGTGCCCATCGCGACATGGACCCATTGACCGTTGCGCACGACGGAATAGAGCAGCGAGCCGCAGGTGGCGCAGTGGGTGTTGTTGGTCAGGTCGTCGCCATAGATCAGCACCTGATCCGCGCCATGGGTCAGCGCAAGCCGGGCGCGCGGGATGCCTGCAAAGGGCTTGAAGGCCGATCCGGTGGTGCGTCGGCAGTTGCCGCAATGACAGATCAGCGCGTAGTCGAAAGCGTCATCAACCTGATAGCCCACCCTGCCGCAATAGCAGCCCCCGGCGAGCATCTTGATGTCAGACGGGCTGGACATTTCCGGCCCCTTCCCGGGTCTCAGTCGTCGCGATGAACCTTTTCGCGGCGTTCGTGCTTTTCCTGCGCTTCCAGCGTCATCGTGGCGATGGGGCGTGCGTCCAGCCGGCGCAGGCTGATCTGTTCGCCCGACACTTCGCAATAGCCGAATTCGCCATTCTCGACCCGGCGGAGCGCGGCGTCGATCTTGGCAACCAGCTTGCGCTGGCGGTCGCGGGTGCGCAGTTCCAGCGCGCGGTCGGTTTCTTCCGAGGCGCGGTCGGCGATGTCGGGGACGTTGCGGGCGCTGTCTTGCAGGCTGTCGATGGTTTCCGCGGATTGGTCGAGCAGTTCCTGTTTCCAGATC
>JAGPEG010000175.1 GCA_018057165.1 Tabrizicola sp. | reverse complement strand
TCATGTGCCATGCGACTGGTCCTTCACTTCCCCGGCGGGCCTTCCCCCGCGATTTCGCGCTCTATAGCAGAGCGGCGCGGGCCGGGTATAGGCCAAAGCACCTGACCCTCCCGGCCCCTGTCTCGCGGTTGGGCTAACCGTTTGCTGTCTCACCCCGCATGAAGACCGAAGGAAAACGCGGGGAAGGCGCTTCACGCCCCGTTGACCGCACCGACTCATCCAAAGTCCGCAAGGGCTTATCCCTGAACTCTTGTATAGGTCCCCTGCCCCGCCAGAATCCCCCGGAACCCGCCCGGCTCGTCAAGGCTGAAGACGATGATCGGCAGGTCATTGTCGCGGGCGAGCGCAATGGCAGTGGCGTCCATCACGCCCAGATGCTTCTCCAGCACCTCGTCATAGCTGACATTCTGATACCGCTTCGCATCCCCGTGCTTTTTCGGGTCCTTGTCATAGACCCCGTCCACCTTGGTGCCTTTGAAGATCGCCTGGCAGGCCATCTCGCTGGCGCGCAGCGTGGCCGCCGTGTCGGTGGTGAAATAGGGGTTTCCGGTGCCGGCCGCGAAGATGCAGACCCGCTTCTTCTCCAGGTGCCGCACCGCGCGGCGGCGGATATAGGGCTCGCAGACCTGGTCCATCGGGATCGCGCTGATGACACGGGTGAAAACCCCGATCGACTCCAGCGCCGATTGCATCGCCAGCGCGTTCATCACCGTGGCGAGCATACCCATGTAATCGGCGGTCGTGCGCTCCATTCCCTGGGCGCTGCCTTGCAAGCCCCTGAAAATGTTGCCGCCTCCGATCACCATGCAGATCTCGACCCCCATGTCGCGGACCGATTTCACTTCCTCGGCAATTCGGGCAACGGTCGGCGGATGCAGGCCATAGCCCTGATCCCCCATCAGCGCCTCGCCCGAGATCTTCAGCATCACGCGGCTGTATTTGGTGGCCGTTTCGGACATGGCACCCCCTGTATATCGTTTTGTGTTTGGACTGCGGCGCAAAATGTCGCAAAACCGCGACGGGTTCAACCGGGGATCGACGGGGATCGGGTGAAGATCGACAGCATATCGCGTGAGGCTCCCGTCCTGATTGCGGGGCCGACCGCCAGCGGGAAATCGGCGCTGGCGATGGCGCTTGCGGCGCGGGACGGGCGGCTGGTCGTGAACGCCGATGCGCTGCAGGTCTATGCCAACTGGCGCATCCTGACCGCCCGCCCCTCACCGGCCGACGAGGCCGCCCTGCCCCATGCGCTCTACGGCCATGTCCCCCGCGACACCGGCTATTCCGTCGGCCACTGGCTGCGCGAGCTGGCCGCGCTTCTGTCGCGCCCGGTGGTGATCGTCGGCGGCACCGGCTTGAACTTCAACGCCTTGACCCGCGGGCTTGCCGACGTGCCCGACACGCCCCCCGCCATTCGCGCCGAAGCCGATGCCCGGATGGCCAGCGCAGGACATATGGCGCTGTTGGCCGACCTCGACGCCGTCACCGCCGCCCGGATCGACCGGCAGAACCCGGTCCGCGTCCAGCGCGCCTGGGAGGTGCTGCGCGCAACCGGGCGCGGGCTGGCAAGCTGGCAGGACGACACGCCGCCGCCGCTGCTGCCCGTCGCTCGGGTCGAGGCCCTGGTCCTGGTGCCCGAAGTTGCCTGGCTTGACGCCCGTATCGACCGGCGGTTTCACCACATGCTGACCGAAGGCGCGCTGGCCGAGGCGCAGGCGAACCTGCCCGGCTGGGACCCGAAGCTTCCTTCCTCGAAAGCCATCGGCGGACCGGAACTGATCGCGCATCTGCGGGGGGAAATCAGCCTTGATACGGCCACCGAGACCGCCATCCTTGCCAGCCGGCAATATGCCAAACGGCAGCGAACCTGGTTCAGATCGAACATGAAGGCCTGGAAGCAGCTTTCCCTTCCCTGACCGGGACTTGCGCGCCAAAGTTGCAGCGGTTTTCCGCTTATCCACAGGCTTGTACACAGAATAATGCAACATCGGTGGGTAACTCGGTCCCCGCTGTGTGAAATTCGCTTGGGTTGGCCCCGTCGGCCTGCTTTACTTCCGCCAGTAGCGCCTCTGCCACAGGATCTGCAGCGAAATGTTGAAGTCCGCCCCCCTGTCCACCCTGCGCCTTGTCGCCATTCCCCGCCTCGCCGCAGGCGGTCGCTGGCGGGTCGAGGCGATGCGGTCCCTCTCCGAACCCTGCCTCCTCTGGTTCACCAAGGGTCAGGGCCGGATCACGATCTCGGGGGTGACGCGCGGCTACACGGCACATAATGCGGTCTTCATCCCGGCGGGCGTGATGCATGGCTTCGAGGCCGGGGCCCAGGTCTTCGGCACCGCCGTCTTCTTCGGGCGCGATCCGAAGGTCACTTTGCCGAAGGTTCCGCTGCATCTGCGCATCCGCGAGGCCCATGCCCATCAGGAAGTGAATGTCCTGCTTGATTCGATTCTGCGCGAACTGGAAAGCGAAACCCCCGCCCATGACCGCGCGACCGAGGCCTATGTCGGTCTTCTCGGCGTCTGGCTGGAACGTCAGGCCCGCAAGGCCGATCCCCTGGAAAGCCCGCGCCAGGATGCGACCCGTCGCCTTGTCGCCCGCTACACCGCGCTTCTGGAACGGAACTTCCGCACCGGCATGAACGTCGCCGACTTCGCCGCCGCGCTGGGCGTCACCCCCACCCATCTCACGCGGTGCTGCAACGCGGCCTGCGGTCGGCCCGCCAGCGATCTGCTGCAAGACCGCCGCATCTTCGAGGCGCGCAAGCTTCTGGCCGAAACCCGCATCCCGGTCGGCAAGATCGCGGAACAACTGGGCTTCAACTCGCCCGCCTACTTCACCCGCGCCTTCCAGCATCTGACGGGAAAATCGCCGACGGCCTTCCGCCGGGCCGGGTAGGGCTTTTGTCCGGGCGGTAAAGGAATCGACATTACAATGTCGTTTTCGGACGCCAAGCGTCGAAACCAGCCGTTGACGCAACGTCGAAAAAGATGCGCAATAGGCATGGGGATGCGCAGATCGCGCAGGCTGCTGGAACGGACCGGCCCTGGCCGGAATGGTCTGGAAGCGTGGGGTTCTGCGTTGCCACAAAGAACAGAAAAAACCTGACAGGGAGACTACGATGAAAGACATTCTCCACGAGGCGGGCCTGCATTCGGCAGCGCAGATGTATGCCTCGGAATATGCCGAAGGCAAACTCAGCCGCCGCGAATTCCTGACCCGCACCACCGCGCTTGGCGTCTCGGCTGCTGCTGCCTATGGCCTGATCGGCCTCGCCGCCCCCGCCCAGGCGCAAGAGGCCAAGACCGGCGGGATGATCCGCGTCGCGATGGAAGTGAAGGGCACCAAGGACCCGCGTCTGGCCGACTGGCCGCACATCGCCAACATCTATCGCGGCTGGCTGGAATATCTGGTCCAGTACAACAACGACGGCTCCTTCGAAGGCCGGCTCCTGGAAAGCTGGGAAGCCAACGAGGATGCGACGCAATACACGCTGAAGATCCGCCCGAATGTCACCTGGAACAATGGCGAGCCCTTCACCGCCGATGACGTGGTGCACAACTTCGCCCGCTGGACCGATGGCAATGTCGAAGGCAACGCGATGGCCTCGCGCTTCCCCGGCCTTGTCGATGAAGCCACCAAGACGGTGCGCGAAGGTGCGGTGGTCAAGGTCGATGACTCGACCGTGCAGTTGAACCTGACGGCTTCGGACATCGCGATCATCGCGAACCTTTCCGACTACCCCTCGGCGGTCGTGCATTCCTCCTTCAAGGATGGCGAAGATCCGGCCACCAACCCGATCGGCACCGGCCCCTACATCCCGCAGGAAGTCTCGGTCGGGCAGAAGGCGATCCTGGTCCGCGCGCCCAATCATACCTGGTGGGGCGGCACGGCACCGCTGGACGAAATCCACTACATCGACTTCGGCACCGACCCGGCCGCGATGGTCGCGTTGTTTTCGTCCGACGAGGTGGACGCGAACTATGAAACCGTCGGCGAATTCATCGACATCCTCGATGGCATGGGCCTGGTGAAGGAAGAGCTTGTCACCGCCTCGACCATCGTCGTGCGGATGAACTCCAGCTCGGACCTCTACAAGGACAAGGCCGTGCGGTCTGCGGTGCAGCTTGCGATCGATCCGAAAGTGGTGCTGGAGCTTGGCTACAACAATCTCGGCAAGACCGCCGAAAACCACCACGCCTTCCCGATCCACCCCGAATATCCGACGCTGCCGCCGCAGGTGATCAACCCGGCAGGCCTGATGCCGGCGCTGGAAGCAGCGGGCCTGAAGGATGCCGAGTTCGAGGTGATCTCGCTGGACGACGGCTGGGAATCTGCGACCACCGCAGCAGTGCAGGCCCAGCTCAAGGACGCGGGCATGAACATCAAGCACACGGTCATGCCGGGCTCGACGTTCTGGAACGACTGGCAGAAGTATCCCTTCTCCTCGACCACCTGGAACCACCGCCCGCTTGCGGTCCAGAACATGAGCCTCGCCTACACCTCGACCGGCTCGTGGAACGAAACATCGATGGCCAACCCCGAGTTCGACGACCTGATGAGCAAGGCGCTGGCGATTGCCGATGCCGACAAACGGCGCGAGCTGGCGGCGCAGATGTGCACCATCCTTCAGCAGGAAGGCTACATCATCAACCCGTTCTCGCGGTCGCTGTTCAACCATCACACGGATGGTTTCGTGGGTCTGGCCCAGCACCCGGCCTTCGAACACCATCACTACAAGTGGTCGGTCGCCTGAGGTCCATGACCTTTCGAAACGACAGACAGGGGCGCGCAGGCCGCGCCCCTGACGGATGGCCTGTTTCCAAACAATGAGGACCGGCATGGGACTGTTCGTGCTGCGGCGGCTGGGGGTCATGCTCCTCACGGCCATTGCCCTGACCTTTGTGGTCTTTTACCTGACCAACCTGCCCCCGAACCTGGAGAAACTGGCTCGCACCGAGGGCTCGGTCCGCATGTCGGAAGAGGCAGTGCAGGACTGGATCGAACAGAACGGTCATTCCGGATCGGTCTTTGCGCGCTACGGCCAGTGGGTCGGCGTGGTGCCGGGCTGGACCTATACCGATGAAAAGGGCGACACCCGCGGTCGCTGCTTCGCTGTCGGCCAGGATGCTGCGGCCGCCCCGCGCTTCTGCGGGCTCTTGCAAGGCAACTGGGGCTATTCGACCTTCTTCAAGAAACCTGTGGCCGACTCGCTGGGCGAGAAGCTTGCCGCGACCGGCTGGCTGATGCTGGCGGTGATGCTGGTGATGGTGCCGACCGCACTGCTCCTGGGCGTGCTGTCGGGGATGCGCGAAGGCTCGGCCACCGACCGGACGCTGTCGACCTTCTCCATCGCCTCGACCGCCACGCCGGAATATGTCTCGGGCGTGATCCTGGTCGCGCTTCTGGCGACCGCCTCCACCGGCCTGTCGCCGATCCTGGCGGAATATGGTCTGATCGAGCCGAAGAAGACGCTGTTTCTCGCCTCGGCCACTTCGGCCATGGACAACATCACCTTCTGGAACTTCGCCCTGCCGGTGATGACCATCGCGCTTTACGGCATCGGCTACATCGCCCGGATGACCCGCGCCTCGATGACCGAGGTGATGACCCAGCAATATATCCGCACCGCAAGGCTGAAGGGCGTGCCCTTCCGCACCGTCGTGATGAAGCACGCGCTGCGCAACGCGCTGATCGCGCCCTTCACGGTGATCATGCTGCAGTTCCCCTGGCTGCTGAACGGCGTGGTGATTGTCGAAAGCCTGTTCAACTACAAGGGCTTCGGCTGGACGCTGGTGCAGGCCGCCTCGAACAACGACATTCCGCTCCTGCTCGCCTGTTCCTGCGTGGCCGTGGTCGTCGTCCTGCTGACGCAGCTGATCTCGGACATCGGCTATGTCTTCCTGAACCCCCGCATCCGGCTGGCCTGAGGGAGAGCGCGCAGAATGGATTTCCTGACCTGGACCGGAACCGCTGGTCACACCCTGCTTCCCATCCTGCAACTGGCCGTCGTGCTTCTGGCGCTGGCGCTGGTGGCGAAGCTTCTCTTCGCCCTGGCCGGTCTCGACGG
>JAGPEG010000031.1 GCA_018057165.1 Tabrizicola sp. | reverse complement strand
GCCAAAGGGGCGGCCACGCAGAGAATCGCTGCGATCCATGAAGTCTTGCGCATTTTGGTGGCCTGCTCGCCTTGTCGTTTTGCCGGAAGAATCGCAGGTTCCCCCTCCGCCAGCCAGCACTTTTGCGCGCCAATCATGGCAATTCTGCCCGAATTGGCCAAAAAACCACGCCCTACCACGCAAGCGTGAAGAGTTTCCTAAGTTTTCTTTCCTTTATTTTCCGTAACTTGCCATGCATCATACAAGTTTTTTCTATAGACACGGATTCTGCGAATGTCGTCCAAACTGCTGTCACGTTTGCGGGGCTATATGTGTCGATATCGAATGAACTGGGTGCTTGCAGATCTGCGCACCAGTACAGAAGCAAACCGTATGCCAAAAAGGGATCAGATCATGACCAAGTTCTCCGCTTTCCTGAAAGACGAAGCCGGCGCCGTGACCGTTGACTGGGTGGTCCTGACAGCTGCGATCGTGGGCCTCGGCCTTCTCGTCTTCAGCTTCGTCCGTCCGGCCGTGTCGAACGTCGCCGAGCAGATCGGCGTCGAACTCGAAGCCGCCAAGACCTGCATGACCTCCGACGGCAAGACCTGCTGAGCTTACGCGGAGTAACGCACTAAATGCTGGTCGCGCCTCATAAGAAGCGCGACCAGTTTCTTTTTGGACTTACCCTTCGGCCCATGCCCAGGCGCGGCATGCGTGTGACATGTTCTGTGCCGTTCGACGGACCCGCCGATCCTTCTTTCACCACCAGTAACAACAGGCTGACTCCGGCTCTGGTGCCCACAAGCGCCACCATCGGTCGCTTCGTCAATCTGTGAACGATTCTTGGCGCGATTGGTTAAATCTTCCCAGATTTTGCCAACCTGCCGCGTCGAACGCCCCTTTACTTGCCCTCCGAGAGGGTTTGTATTGTTTTAAAATCAATATCTTACAAGATATATCATCGATATTAGCGTTTGGCTTACAAATTCCCCATGCAGTCCCAAATCCTGCCACGATTGCCCGGCTATATGTGTCCATACCGAGCGACGACGGCGGAAGACGATGCCCAGGTCGAAGCGGTTGACTGTTAAGTGAGCACCTTAGAAAGGGACAAGCAAATGACCAAGTTTTCCGCCTTCCTGAAAGACGACGCTGGCGCCGTGACCGTTGACTGGGTGGTTCTGACCGCCGCCATCGTGGGCCTCGGCCTCCTCGTCTTCAGCTTCGTTCGTCCGGCCGTTTCGAACGTTGCTGAACAGATCGGCAAAGAACTGGAAGCCGCCAAGACCTGCATGACCTCCGACGGCAAGACCTGCTGATCTGGTCAGGTCGAAGGACACAAGGAAAGGCCGCGCTTCGCAAGAAGTGCGGCTTTTTCTACTGGCATAGGGGTCGATCAACCGGGGTGAGTGTCAGCATTTCCAAATACCCTGAATTCTTTGCGAGCATCCCTTTAAACGCCCGACATCTGCTAAAGTTTCGCCTTATTACGCTGCGACGGTATCGGTGATTGAACATATAGCCCGTGACGGGAGGACAGCGATGAAGCGCATGTTGAAGATGCTGAGGGACGAAGACGGCGCGGTGACGGTTGACTGGGTAGTTCTGACAGCAGCTGTTGTCATGCTGGGAATGTTGATAGCTCCGATGCTTAAATCGCCGGTGTCCAACCTGGCAGAAGCCATCGGTGATGGCGTCGAGGAAGCTGGTGCCTCCATCCCGGCCCGATAAGCGCGGGACACAGCAATTCTACGGGGCGCCCATCCATTGCCTTGATGGAGCGCCCTTCTCACATTAGAAGATGCGTCGGGGTGCCACAGCACGATCAGGGACTGCCCCCAGAAATCAGAGGGTTAGCATGAGAGCAGTATTCGCGTTGGTCCTTCTTGTCGGTATGGCCCTGGCTGGCATGGCTGTCTACATGATCCAAGGGTACATGGCCGATCTTGAAGGCGCGCTACAGCAGGAACAGGCTTTCAACGCCAAGGCCGGGAAACTGGTCGAAGTCTACGTCTTCGCCAAACCGAAGAAATACGGCGACGCGCTTGCCGAGGAAGACGTGCAACTGATCTACTGGCCGGAAAACGCCCTGCCCAAGACGATCTTCCGCGACAAGGCAGCCCTCTTTCCCGAAAACGCTGACAGCCCGCGCTACATCATGCGCACGACCGAGGCGTTCGAGCCGGTGCTGGCCAGCCGCGTGACCGAACCTGGCCAACTTGCCAGCCTCACCTCGAAGCTCGAAAAGGGCAAACGCGCCTTCGCGATCCGTGTGGGGACGGATTCAGGGATCGCGAACTTCGTCAAGCCGGACGACTACATCGACATCCTGTGGACCGGTAGCGTCGCGGGCGTCGAGGGCGGGATGACCCGGCAGATCGAAAGCGCGGTCCTGGTGATCGCGGTCGACAGCGCCATCAATGAAGGTCAGATCGCTTCGGACACTGTCGCGCAGACGGTAACAGTCGCCGCTACACCGGAACAGGTTGCCCGGCTTGCTCAGGCCCAGTCGACGGGCCGCTTGACCCTGTCGCTCGCCCGGGACTCCAGCGAAACCGTTGACGGGCTGATTGAAACCAACACCAAGGACATGCTCGGCATCGTCCAGGAAGTGGTTGTCCCCGAGGTTGTCGCGCCGGAAGTGAAGAAGTGCTACGCCAAGCAGCGCAGCGGCGGCGTGCTCGTCGACACCGATGTCGAGATCCCCTGCAAGGGGTAATCTCTCCGCTACTCAACCACAGGGCGCGGCCACATCATCTGGGGCCGCGCCCTTTCCATTTTTCAACCCGTTGCGACCTGTTGCAGTTTATCCACATCAACTACTTCTCCCAAAGCATTGATTATTGCAAAAAAATCGGACCTGGTTCATTCTGCCGTCGATAAGGGCGTTCAAGACCCAAACGAGGCGTGGTCGAAAGGGCAGATCACATGTATATGAAACGACTCCTGGTAGCAGGATATCTTGGTGCGGTTCTCGCATCGACAGCACTTACCCCAGTCTCCGCCGAAGTCCTGCGCGTCATGCAGGGCCAGGCCAGTGAATCACTCAACGTTCCGATGAACCGGGCCGTTGTCGTTGAAAGCGACGTTCCCTTCGCGGAACTGTCGATCGCGAACCCAGGCATCGCCGACATCTCGACGCTGTCCGACAAATCGATCTATGTGCTGGGCAAGGCGCCGGGGCGCACGACGCTCACGCTATTGTCTCCGGAAGGGACATTGATCTCGAACGTCGACGTGCATGTCACACCCGACATCGCCGAATTCAAGGAGCGTCTCCAGCAGATCCTCCCGGGCGAGAACATCGAGGTTCGCACCGCCAATGACGGCATCGTGCTGTCGGGCCAGGTCTCTTCGACCGCCAAGCTTGACCGCGCGCTTGATCTTGCCAGCCGCTACGCACCGGATCGGATCTCGAATCTCATGGTTGTCGGCGGCACGCAGCAGGTAATGCTGAAGGTGCGCTTCGCCGAAATGAACCGCACTGTCAGCAAGGCTCTTGGTGGCGGTCTGAACATCACGGACAACGGTACGACCAGCGGCAGCGGCAACTTCGGTGGCCTCGGCAGTGTGGCAAACAAGTTCGGCGGTGCGGGCGTAACCTTCGGGGTAGGCGACCTGACTTTCCAGGTGTTGCTTGAAGCCCTGGAAACCAAGGGCATGGTCCGCACCCTTGCCGAGCCGAATCTGACCGCCCTGTCGGGCCAGGAAGCCAAGTTCCTTGCCGGCGGCGAATATCCCGTGCCCGTCGCACAGGACAACAACACGATCTCGGTCGAATTCAAGCCCTTCGGTGTGGAACTCAACTTCACTCCGGTTGTCGTCGACCAGGACATCATCAACCTGACGATCGATGCGGCGGTCTCCTCGATTGACCCGTCCAACGGTTTCTCCACGGGTGAAGACGGCTTCACGATTTCCGCCTTCAAACGCCGCCAGACCTCGACCACAGTCGAAATGCGGGATGGGGAAAGCTTCGCAATTGCGGGCCTTCTCCAGGATGATTTCCGCAACAATGTATCGCAACTGCCCTGGGCAGCGGACATCCCGGTTCTTGGCGCCCTGTTCCGCAGCGCCGATTACCAGCGGTCGCAGTCCGAACTGGTCATCATCGTCACACCGCACCTGGTCACACCCGTGGCGGGCGCGGCGCTGGCTCTGCCGACCGACCGGGTCCGCATCCCGACCGAACGCGAGATGTTCCTGTTCGGCGACGTCGCCGGGAGCCCGAAAAAGGGTGCGGCTGCCGAAGTGGCGCGACAGGACTTCAGCTCGTCCTACGGCTATGTGATGGAGTAAGGAGATGACCCGCATGCTTCCCAAGCTGCTTGCAGCCTCCGCCCTCCTCGCGCTGACCGCTTGTGGCACCTATTCAACCAGCTGGGACCGCGAAGTCGGCTCCGAGGTCGACAAGGGCCAGTTCGGCAACGCCACGATGAACAACACGCTCATCCAGACGGGTGAGATGTCCTACACCGTGGCGCTGGCCGAACGCTTCGCGGCCGAGGTTCCGGACACGATCAACTTCGCCTTCAACAGCGCCGAGCTGTCGGACGAAGCCCGGTCGACCCTGAAGAAACAGGCGGACTTCATCCGCCAGTTCCCCGAGGTCCGCTTCCGCGTCTTCGGCCACACCGACAAGGTCGGCTCGAACGGCTACAACCAGCGTCTCGGCCTGCGCCGGGCGCAAGCGGCGGTCGCCTATCTGACCTCGCTCGGCATCAGCCGCTCGCGGCTCGAGGCGGTTGTGTCCTACGGCGAAACCAGGCCGATCATCGCCACCAACGAGGCCGAAGTGCGCAACCGCCGCACCGTGACCGAGGTGTCTGGCTTCGTGAAGTCGCATCCGCTGGTGCTGAACGGCAAATACGCCGCGATCATCTGGCGCGACTACGTCCAAAGCGGCGTGCGTCCGCACGAGGGCGTACAAGCCGATGCGGGCGGCGGTGGCGGCTGACCCAAGCCCCCTTGCAATGAACGTGGCCGGGCCCAGTGCCCGGCCTCTTCGTTTCCATATTCGTGATAATCCCAGAAACAGGCTCTTTTAGCCCAATTATCGCCACCATTTTTGAACAAGGTCCGACCTGTAGGGTAAGTTCAGGGGTCTGCGGTCCTTGGGTGAAGCCGCCACATGGTTGCAGCAGTAACCCATTGTAAGATCAGTAAATAACGACCCCCTACCGAAAGGACGCGACGCGAGATGACGAGCAAAGCCACTGTCCAGAGCGATCCCGCACCGATCCTCGCCTGCACCATTTCGCGTGACGTGCAGCGATTCGACCTGCTCATCGACGATATGGAACAGGAACTGGGCGAAGCCTGGGGCGATCTCAACTTCGAAGATGCTCTCGTCTTCCTCAAGCAGCCCGACAGCACCGGGATGCAATTCGTCGCCATCGCCGTCGACAGCGAGGACGAGAGCGAGCTTTCGAAGATGAATGACGTGATCAAGGCGGCGAAAGCCAAGAAGATCAAGGTCCTGCTCATCGCCAACCAGGTCAGCCCCTCGGTCCTGCACCAGATGCTCAAGCTCGGGGCCGATGATTTCGTCCCCTATCCGCTTCCCGAAGGTGCGCTGCACGATTCCATCGAACGCCTGCGCAAGCCCGCTCCGGTCATGCCCGACGGCTACGATCCGGAAACCGGCACCTTCAATCCGGTGTTCAAGGCGAAGGGCGACCGCAACGGCGTAATCCTGCCGGTACACGGCATGGCTGGCGGCGTCGGCGCCACCACCTTTGCCGCCAACCTTGCCTGGGAGCTGGCCCTGACCCCGGATGCCGAGGGGATGCGCGTCTGCGTCATCGACCTCGACCTCCAGTTCGGCTCGGTCGCCACCTATCTCGACCTGCCCCGCAAGGAAGCGGTGCTGGAAATCCTGACCGATACCGCCTCGGTCGACGCGGATTCGCTGATCAAGTCGATGTTGACCTTCAACGAAAAGCTGCATGTCTTCACCGCACCCGCCGACATGCTGCCGCTGGAAATGGTCTCGCCCGAGGATATCGGTCGCATCCTCGACACCGCACAGGCCAACTTCGACTTCGTCATCGTCGACATGCCCTCGGCCGTCGTCGCCTGGACCGAAGCGGTGCTGACCCGCGCGCATGTCTACTTCGCCCTGCTCGAACTTGACCTGCGCTCGGCCCAGAACATCCTGCGCTTCGTCCGTGCGCTCAAGGCCGAAGCCCTGCCGCATGACAAGGTGCGCTATGTGCTGAACCGCGCGCCCAAGTTCACCGACCTCTCCGCCAAGGCCCGCGTCAAGCGCATGGCCGAAAGTCTGGATATCGACATCGAGGTCCAGCTGCCCGATGGCGGCGAACAGGTGACGCAGGCCAACGACCACGGGCTGCCTATTGCGGAAAGCGCGGGCAAGAACCCGCTGCGCAAGGAGCTGCAGAAACTTGCCAAGTCCTTGTACGAACTGAACAAAGCTGTCGACGTCAAAGCCTGAACCAAGGGGAAATGACCAGTGTTTAGCCGCTTCAAGAAAGACACTCCCGCCGGGAATCCCGCGCAGGGTTCCCCGTCAGCCGCCGCTGCGGCCCCCGCCGACAAGGGCGCTTTCGCTGCCCGTGCCCAGGCCCAGGCCCAAGCTCCGGTACAGCAACGCGCCGCCGCCGAGGCCGTCGTCGCCGACAAGGAAAAGAAGCGCAAGGAACGCCTGACCGAACTCAAGGTCGAGATTCACAAGCGGCTTCTGGAAGACCTCAACCTTTCGGCCATCGAATCCGCAACCGAACAAAGCCTGCGCGGCGAGATCGCCTCCCTCGCCAATGAAGCCCTCGACGACATGTCGGTTGCGCTGAACAAGGAAGACCGGCTGGCGCTGACGCAGGAACTTTACGACGAAGTCATGGGTCTCGGTCCGCTGGAACCGCTGCTGAAGGACGAGTCGATCAACGACATCCTGGTCAACGGGCCAAAGCGCATCTTCATCGAACGCGCGGGCAAGCTGGAACTTTCCGACGTCACCTTCCGCGACGAACGTCACCTTCTGCGCATCATCGACAAGATCGTCTCCGCCGTGGGGCGCCGCGTCGATGAATCCAACCCCTATTGCGACGCCCGTCTGACGGACGGCAGCCGTTTCAACTGCATGATCCCGCCGATTGCCGTCGATGGCTCGCTGGTGTCGATCCGGAAATTCAAGAAGGACAAGCTGAAGATCGAGGACCTGGTCCGCTTCGGCGCCTTTACCGAGGAAATGGCAGCCTATCTCCAGGCCGCCGTCAGCTGCCGCCTGAACATCATCGTTTCGGGCGGAACGGGTTCCGGCAAGACCACCACGCTCAACGCGCTGTCGTCCTTCATCGACAACCACGAACGTGTGCTGACCATCGAAGACACCGCCGAACTTCAGCTGCAGCAGGTCCATGTGGGCCGGATGGAAAGCCGTCCGGCCAACGTCGAAGGCAAGGGGGCCGTCACCCAGCGCGACTGCCTGCGAAACGCGCTGCGGATGCGTCCCGACCGGATCATCGTGGGGGAAACCCGGGGTGAAGAAGTCATCGACATGCTCCAGGCCATGAACACCGGGCACGACGGCTCGATGACCACGATCCACGCCAACAACCCGCGCGACGCGGTCAGCCGTCTGGAGAACATGGTCGCCATGTCCGGGATCGAGATGCCGCTGAAGGCGATGCGCTCGCAGATTTCCTCGGCTGTGAACCTGTTCGTGCAGGCCAGCCGTCTTCAGGACGGAACCCGCCGCATGACCTCTGTCACCGAAATCACCGGAATGGAGGGCGAGGTCATTTCGATGCAGGAAGTCTTCCGCTTCGAACGCCTGGGGGTCGAGCCTTCGGGCAAGATCATCGGTCGCTTCAACGCGACCGGCATCCGCTCGTCCTACTCCGACCGTTTCCGCCAGTGGGGCTTCGACCTGCCGGCCTCCATCTACGAACCGATTGTCTGACCATCATGCAAATCAGCGCCGCACCCCTCATCTACGTCATGATCTTCGTTGCGGTCGTCGTGATCGTTAACGGTATCTATCTGATCGTCTTCGGTAAATCGATCAGCCTGAACAGCAAGGTCAGCCGCCGGCTGACGCTTCTGGAAAAGAACGCAAACCGCGAACAGGTGCTTGAACAGCTCCGCAAGGAGATGAACCAGCATCTGAACGCGAAGAACATCCCGCTCTATTCGATGCTGGCCAAGAAGGCGCAGCGGGCGAACATCGCCTTCTCGCCCCAGGCACTGATCGGGATCATGGCGCTTCTGTCGGTCTTCGCCTTCCTGATGCTCTCGGTCTTCACCTCTGCCGAAGTCGGCCTCCGCGCGATCCTTGGCGTCGTCATGGGCGTCGGCGGGGTCTTCGTCTGGGTGAACCGCACCGCCAAGCAACGGATGGGCCTTCTGGAAGAACAGCTCCCGGATTCCATCGAGCTGATGGTCCGCTCCCTGCGTGTCGGCCATCCCTTCTCGACTGCCATCGGCATCGTCGCGAAGGAAATCCCCGATCCGCTCGGCTCGGAATTCGGCGTCATCGCCGACGAAGCCGCCTATGGCCGTGACGTGTCGGAATCACTGAAAGCTTTCGCCGAACGGATGGACAGCCAGGACCTTCGCTTCCTCGCCGTCGCCGTGTCGATCCAGCAGCAGTCCGGCGGCAACCTGGCCGAGATCCTCGAAGGCCTCTCCAAGGTGGTTCGGGCCCGCTTCAAGCTCTTCCGCCGCGTCCGCGCCATCACGGCGGAAGCGAAATGGTCCGGCATGTTCCTCTCGGGCTTCCCGATCGCCGCACTGCTCATGATCAACGTGATCCAGCCCGACTACTATGACGAGGTCAAGGAGACCTCGGCATATATCCCCGCCGCCCTCTTCGTCGTCGTCTTCCTGATCATCAACATCATCTACATGAAGATGATGACCAACATCAAAGTGTAGGCCGACCATGAGCTTCTTCTCCGACTTCTTCTCCGGCCTGACCGACCGCTTCGGCCCCATGGCCCCCCTGCTTGCCGTCGGCCTGCTCGGCATGCTGCTGATCCTGCTCGCCCTGCCGGTGGTTATGAAGCGCCAGCGCGACCGCTTCCGCGAGCTGAAGGATCAGGTGCCCCGCGCGGCTTCGGACAAGAAGCGGGCGCTGAGGAAGGCTGACAAGGTCGACAAGCTTGAAAAGTTCGCCCACTTCCTCGAACCGCAGAAGAAGGAAGAACTGTCGGCCGCCAAACTGCACCTGCTGCGCGCAGGCTATACCGGCAAGAACGCGGTGCGGATGTTCCACGCCATCCAGTTCCTGCTCGCGATCATCTTCCTCATCGGCGGCCTGATCATCGCCTTCCTCAAGTCGATGTCCCAAGAGATGTCGGCTGTCGACTACATGCTTCACAGCCTTCTGCCCTGCGCCGTCGGCTACTACATTCCGCGCTACTGGGTGAACAAGCGTGTAGCCCAGCGCCAGACCGAGATCATCCAGGGTTTCCCCGATGCGCTTGACCTGATGCTGGTCTGCGTCGAGGCCGGGCAGTCGCTTGACCAGTCGATCATCCGTCTGGGCAAGGAAACCCGCGCTGGCTACCCCGCCCTCGCCGACGAATTCGACATGGTGGCGCAAGAGGTGAAGGCTGGGAAGGAACGGGTCGCGGTGCTGAAGGACATGGCCGAACGGGTGGGCGTCCCCGACGTCGCCTCCTTCGTGACCACAATCATCCAGTCCGCCACCTTCGGCACCTCGATCGCCGATGCGCTGCGGGTCTATTCCGCCGACATGCGTGACAAGCGCATCATGCGCGCGGAAGAGAAGGCCAACATGTTGCCGACGAAACTCACCCTCGGCACTATGATGTTTACAGTTCCGCCGCTTCTGGTCATTCTCATCGGACCATCGATTTACGGGATGGTGACGATGCTTGGCCAACTGGCAAGCGGCATGTAACTGCGGGAAAAGAATTGCGCCAAGCGGCAATGCTGACCGTCTGCACTGCCTTGCTGGCCGGCTGTACGCCGGGCACCGGCGTTTCTCGCAACAACCCCTACGGGATTGACGCGAACGGCCACGGGGTCGACGGCATGACCGTGGGCCACCGGCTGATGGCGGCGGGCGAGTACGAGCTTGCGCTCAAGGCCTATCTGCGCGGCGCGGGCGAAACCGGCATCAATGCCGACGTGCTCTCCGGGATCGGCTCGGCAAACCTTGCGCTCGGCCGCCTGGGGCAGGCCGAAAAGATCCTGCACCGCGCGCTTGAACTTGATCCCGAATTCGTTCCCGCCCTGAACAACCTTGGCGTCGTGCTGATGGAGCAGGACAATTACGGCGAAGCCCGCGTCATGTTCCAGAAGGCCTTTGCGCTGGATAGTGGCGAAACGGACTCGATCCGCGAAAATCTGATGCTCGCTATCGCGAAAAGCGAAGCGAGTGTGTATGATCCGACCCAAGAACAAGAAACCAGCGGGTTCCGTCTCGTCCGGCAGGAGAAGGGCAAGTTCGTGCTTCTCTCCGACCTTTAGACAGCGACCCGACCAGTCGATTACGGGCAGTCAATAAAAAGGACGCTGAAGATGCGCCATCCGGTTTCCCTCGTGCTGTGCCTTGGCGGCGCAGTGTTCTTGTCGGCCTGTCAGAACAATTCTGACGCCCAGGTGCAACGGGCCCTCAAGGACGTCAACGTCATCGATGAATCCAACCTGAACGATGTGATGCTTTCCGTCGCCGACCCGAACGAGGCGGTCGACTACTTCACCAAGACGCTGGCAGCGAACCCAGGCCGGATCGACCTGATGCGCGGCCTCGCCCGTTCGCTGACGCGCGCGCAGAAGGCGACCGAATCCGCCCAGATCTGGCGCCAGGTCATCACCCATCCCGAGGCGACGCCCGAAGACCGGGTGATGCTGGCCGACGCGCTGATCCGCTCGAACCAATGGCCCGAGGCCAAGGCCGAGCTGAACCAGATCCCGCCGACGCATGAAACCTTTGACCGCTACCGTCTTGAAGCCATGGTCGCGGACAGCGACAAGAACTGGAAGAAGGCCGACAGTTTCTACGAAACCGCCGTCGGCCTGACCACCACCCCGGCAAGTACCTTGAACAACTGGGGCTTCTCCAAGCTGACCCGTGGCGACGCGCCCGGTGCCGAAAAGCTGTTCATCGAGGCTCTGACCTACGATCCGCAGCTTTTCACCGCGAAGAACAACCTGGTCCTCGCCCGTGCGGCGCAGCGCAAGTATGACTTGCCGGTGATCAAGATGACCCAGACCGAACGGGCGGAACTCCTGTATTCCATGGCACTCGCCGCGATCAAGCAGGGCGATGTCACCGTGGGCAAGGGCCTTCTGAACCAGGCGATCGAAACCCATCCCAAGCATTTCGAGGCCGCGGTGCGCAGCCTGGAAGCCCTTGATGCCAATGTGAAGACGTGATGCTCGACCCGACCGATGCGATGATCCTTCTGGTCCCGGCGCTGCCCATTGCAATCTGGGCAGCATTCTCCGACCTGAAGCGGATGAAGATCCCGAACGCCTCCGTGCTTGCGATGGCAGCGATCTGGCCGCTTCTCGGCTGGTATCTGGTGCCGCTTACGGCCTGGTTCTGGGGCTTTGCGCTGATGGCCATCGTCTTCGGCGCGGGCTTCCTTCTGTATCTGACCGGCACTTTCGGCGCAGGAGACGCCAAGTTCGCCGCCGCCATGGCGGGGATCTTCGTGGGTGGGGATATCGGCGAAATCCTTCTGATCGTCTTCGTCTGCATGGTCGGCGCGCTGCTTCTGCACCGCATCCTTCGCAGCCTGCCCTTCGTCACGAATGCGACGCCGGACTGGGAAAGCTGGACCCGCCGTCGCTATTTCCCCTTCGGGCTGGCGCTCTCGTCCATCCTGGTCTTCTACCTTCTTGCCGCCATCTGGCCACAGGGCTGACACAAGTTACGTTTACGACTCAAATCAAAGCACTTTGCTACGATTGTCCACGGAGCTTGCCCTATGAACGCTGAAGCCCCGGTTTCCACCCCTGTTTCCGGGGTCCAACCGCCCCCGTCGCCCCGGTCGCTCGCCGATACGGGGCTGTCGACCATCATGATGCGGGACATTTTCCTGAAGACGATGTTCCGCACCAACCAGGATCAGGTCTCGGCCCTGTCCAAGTCGATCTGCCTGTCGGTGCCACTGACGCAGGAACTGATGGATCTCTGCCGCACGCAGAAACTGGTGACGGCGACGGGGACCATGCACGCGACTGCGGGCAACGAAATGGGCTATGAGCTTACCGATGCCGGCAAGGCGCGTGCGTTGGATTCGCTGTCGCAGTCCGAATACTACGGTGCGATGCCGGTGCCGCTTGACCACTATCAGGTCCAGATCAAGCGCCAGTCGGTCCGCGACATCCGGTTGAACCGCGAACAGCTTCTCTCCGGCATGGGCCATCTGATCCTGCCGCCCGACCTGATCGACAACCTCGGCCCCGCCGTCACCTCGGGCCGCTCGATCCTGCTGTACGGCCCGCCCGGCAACGGCAAGTCCTCGATCAGCCACGGCATCCGCGCCGCCCTTGGCGACAAGGTCTATGTCCCGCGCGCCATCGAATATTCCGGCCAGATCATCTCGGTCTACGACCCCATCGTCCATTCCGCCGCCGAGACCGCCGTCGACGACCCGAACAGCCTGCGCCGCACCTCGAACAAGTTCGACAACCGCTACGTCTATTGTGAGCGTCCCTCGGTGATCACCGGCGGCGAACTCTCGCTCGACATGCTGGACCTCAACTACAACCCCACCGCCCGCACCTACCAGGCGCCTTTGCAGCTGAAGGCCACCGGCGGCATCTTCATCATCGACGACCTTGGTCGCCAGGCCGAACCGCCGCAAAAGATCGTCAACCGCTGGATCGTGCCGCTGGAAGAATCCCGCGACATCCTCGCCCTGCAATCGGGCGAAAAGTTCACCGTGCCGTTCGACACGCTGGTGATCTTCTCCACGAACTTCCACCCGAACCAGATCTTCGACGGCGCGGCCCTGCGGCGGATCTTCTTCAAGATCAAGATCGACGGCCCGTCTCAGGAAAACTTCCTGAAGATCTTCGCCATGGTCGCGCGGAAGAAGAAGATGCCGCTCGACGAGGTCGCGCTCATGCACCTGATGAAGGTCAAGTTCCCGACCATCGCCAACAACTACGCGAACTACCAGCCGGTCTTCCTGATCGACCAGATGATCGCAGTCTGCGAGTTCGAGAACATCCCCTACCAGATGACCCCGGAACTCATCGACCGGGCCTGGGGCAACATGTTCGTCCGCCAGGAAGAGATCGCGCACTGACGAAGCTTTCCGGCTGACGCCATTGCGCCCCTCGGGGCGCGATGAAGCTTTGGTTACATTTCGAAGCCGGTCGCCATCGCCTCTTTGTGGCCGATGATCGTGCCCGAAGCATCCAGCTTGTCGCGCTCGGTCTTCAGGATCAGCATCCGTTCGGGATCAATCCAGAGCTGGCTCACGATGCTGCCGCTGCCGTCGAAAAACTCCTGCCGCTCGTCCAGCAGGATCACCTGAACGTCGCAGTCCCCCACCGACAAGGTCTCCGGGCCGTGCGACGTATAGCTGTAGCGCACTTCCAGCTTCTGGCCGTCACCCACCGACTCGATATCGGCCATGTAGACCTGCTCCTGCTCTACCGGAAGTTCCGTTACCGGAACCCGTTCAGGCGTGGTCCAGGTCCACATCATCGCGGTGTCGCCGCTGATCAGATTCTCGAAAAATATGCCATATTTCGCCGAATAGATCGTCACGGTGCCTTCGGCATCCGTCGAAGTGACCTCGAACACGTCATTCGAGATGAGCGGATTCTCCTCGACCCTCCCGTCGGCATAAAGGATACGAGACGGCATCTGGCCCTGAGGCGGGCAGTCGGCCAACCCGGCGACGGGCCAGGCAGCAAGCGTCAAGCAAAGCGAAACCCGCATCTGGACACCTCCGGCTCGGGCGCTTGCCCGCCAGCTGCAAGCCTAAGCCCAGCCGCCGAGTCGCTCCAAGGGCAATGTCACGCGAAGACCGTGACGCCCTTTTCCGTCACCACCGCATCCAGCCGCTGATCGAACCCGTCAATCGGCACCTCCGCCACCTCCTGAGCCGCAAACGCAAACCCGACCGCCAGCACCGGCCCCCGCGACCTGAGCAGCTCCAGCGTCCGGTCGTAGAACCCCCCGCCATAGCCCAAGCGGTAGCCCCGCGCGTCCCAGGCCAGCAGCGGCACGATCATCACCTCCGGCTCGACCCAGGCCCCCTCCTCCGGGATCAGCGCCTTGAACGCCCCTTCCACCAGCCTGCACCCCGGCGACCATTCCCGGAACTTCAACGGAGTGTCCTTCGCCAGGATCACCGGCACCCCCACCGGCCCCTGATGCGCCGCCATCGCCGGCAAAGGGTCGATCTCCGACCGCATCGGTATGTAGCCCGACAGCGCCCTGCCCCGATGCGGTGCCAGGTAATCCGCCAGAATCTCCGCCGCCTGCCCCTGCCCCAAGGCAAAAGCCTCCGCCCGCCGCGCAAACGCCGCCGCCCGCGCTGCCGCCTTGAAATCGGGCGCCTTGAAATCGGGCATCTTCCCGTCCGTCATGTCAGCATCACCGTCGCCAGCCCCAGAAAGGCAAAGAACCCCATCACATCCGTCAGCGTGGTCACGAAGGTCCCGCTCGCCAAGGCCGGGTCCAGCCCCATCCGCTCCAGCGTCAGCGGCACCAGCACGCCGCCCAGGGCCGCAACCACCTGGTTCACCATCATCGCCAGCGCCAGCACCGCCCCCAGATGCCAATCGCCGAACAGCACGACCCCGGCGGCTCCCAGAATCAGCGCCAGCCCCACCCCGTTCATCATCCCCGCGAACAATTCCCGCCGCACCACCCGCCCCGCGTTCGCCCGCGTCAGGTCGCGCGTCGCCAGGGCCCGGACCGCCACCGCCAGGGACTGCGTCCCCGCGATCCCGCCCGTGGATGCCACGATCGGCATCAGCGCCGCCAGCACGACCAGCGTCGCGATCGTGTGCTGGAACTGGCTGATCACCAGCGCCGACAGCGAGGCCGTGAACAGGTTCACCACCAGCCAGGGCAGCCGCTGCTTCACCGTCTCGACCGCACCGTCGCTGACATCCGCCTCGTCGCCGACCCCCGCCAGACGCAGCATGTCTTCCTCATGCTCCTCGTCCAGCACATTCATCGCATCGTCGATGGTGATCACCCCCACCAACCGACGCGAGCCATCCACCACCGGGCAGGAAATCAGGTGATACTGGTTGAAGATATAGGCGACATCGGCCTCCTCGTCCGTCGCCGACACGGTGCGGAAACTGTCCTCGGTGATCGCCTTCAGCTTCACACCCCTGGCCGCAGACAGGATCCGCCCCAGAGTCACATAGCCCACCGGGCTCATCCGCGGATCGACCAGGATCACATGGTAGAACTGATCCGGCAGATGCTCGGATTTGCGCAGGAAATCAATCGCTTCGCCAACAGTCCAATGCTCCGGCGCCACCACCAGCTCGCGCTGCATCAAACGGCCGGCGGAATGCTCCGGCCAGGCCAGCGCCTGCTCCACCGCCACCCGGTCGGCCGCATCCATCGCGCCCAACAGGCGGCCCTGGTCCTCGGCCTCCAGATCCTCGACAATGTCGACGAGGTCGTCGGAATCCAGCTCGCGCAGCGCCTCCGCCACCACGTCATCCGGCAGCGCGTCCAGTACCTCCTCGCGGATCGCATCGCTGATCTCCGACAGCACCTCGCCGTCGATGACCGCCGAGCCCATCGCCAGCAGCGCCTCGCGGTCGGTCTCGGAAACCTGCTCCAGCAGGTCGGCCACATCCGCCGGATGGACCGGCTCCAGCAAAGCCTCGACCCGCGCCGCATCGCCAGCCCGCGCCGCATCCAGTGCCGCTTCGACCAGCTCGGCATCCAGCCCTTCGGACGTGTTCCTGACCGTTTCCGCCATACGTCCCCCGCCGCCTTGGCCAACCCTAGCCCGCTTTACCGGCAACGGCAAAGCCTGTCGCCCCCCCCCGCGCCTTCGCGCTTTTGCGAAACAGTTTCAAGCCATGATCGTCAGTCGAAAATTTACCGTCGCGCGGAAACCCTCTACCCTGTGCGGGTTCAAAGGGGGCGAAATGACCGACCTGATCCTGGGCCAAGTACTGACCTACAGCGCAGACCCCTTCACCGAGGGGCTCGAAGCCGCCCGTGTCCTCACGCAGGGCGCCGTCGCGGTCGAAGCCGGGCGCATCGCCGCCGTGGGCGAGGCCTCGGACCTCCGCGCCCGCTACCCGCAGGCCCGTCTGCATGACCACGGATCAAAGCTCATCTCCGCAGGCTTCATCGACGCCCATGTCCACTACCCCCAAACCGCGATCATCGCCTCCTGGGGCAAGCGGCTGATCGACTGGCTGAACACCTATACTTTCCCCGAGGAAATGCGCTTCCGTGATCCCGCCTATGCGCAAGAGATCGCAAACCGCTACCTCGACCTCGTCCTCGCAAGAGGCACCACCACGGTCTGCTCCTACGCCACCATCCACCCCGCATCGGTGGATGCGATCTTCACCGCCGCCCGGTCGCGCGGGATGCGTCTCTTCGCCGGCAAGACCTGCATGGACAGGAACGCCCCCGAAGGCCTGCGCGACACCCCCAAATCCGCCCATGATGACAGCAAGGCGCTGCTCGAAAAGTGGCATGGGATAGATCGCCTCTCCTACGTCATCACCCCCCGCTTCTCACCGACCTCCACCCCGGAACAACTCGCGGCCCTCGGCGCCCTCTGGCGCGAATACCCCGACTGCCTGATGCAGACCCACCTTTCCGAACAGACCGACGAGATCGCCTGGGTGAAAGACCTCTTTCCCCAGTCCCGCGACTATCTCGACACTTACGAAGCGCAGGGCCTCCTCCGCGAAGGCGCCGTCTATGGCCACGCCATCCACCTCACCACCCGCGAACGCGCCCGGCTGATCGAGGCCGGGGCCAGCCTCGTCCACTGCCCGACCTCCAACTCCTTCATCGGCTCCGGCCTCTTCGACATGTCACTTGCGCAAGACCTGCGCGTCGGCCTCGCCACCGACACCGGCGGCGGCTCCAACTTCTCGATGCTGCACACCATGGCCGCCGCCTACGAGGTCGCCCAGCTCCGTGGCCAGTCCCTCCACCCCGCGCAGCTCTGGTGGCTCGCCACCCAAGGCTCCGCCCGCGCCCTGCGCTGCGAAGACAAGATCGGCAACCTCGCGCCGGGCATGGAGGCCGATCTGGTCGTGATCGACCTCGCCTCCACCCCCGCCATCGAACAGGCGACGCGGCGGGCGGAAAACCTCTGGCAACAGCTCTTCCCGACCATCATGATGGGCGACGACCGCGCCGTGGCCGAGGTCTGGATCGGCGGCAAACGCCTGCCCCACTGACCCCGAACCCTTTCACATTTGCCCAAATATCCCCGCCGGAGGCCCTTCACCCGAGGCTCTGCGCGTCCTTCACGCGCAGAGACGAGACAAGGAGTCTTCGCGCCGCAGGCGCTCAATTTGATGCCGCACCAACCCGCGACTCCGCCGATCCTCGCGCGCGCGGCTGTTCGCGCGCGGCTGTTCGCGCGCGGCTGTCGCAAAGCGCCTCCCCTCTCCCTCCGTGGTGAGGCGGAGCCCGGCTCGGATGGTAAAGGACACCTGAACGCGCCGACGTAACCTCTTGATTTTCCTTGGACGAAAAATCTGCCCGCCGTGGACAGCTATTCCGCCAGCTCCCAGCCGTCAGGGTAGAAATCATGCTTCAGCGCGATCGAGGTCGAGATCCGTTCGTATTTCCAGATCTCCTCCGCCGTCACCGCAATCGGCCCGATCGAGGCCAGCAGCGTCTCGCCATCCTTCAACCGCCGCGTCTGGAACCCCTCCATCCGCAGCGCCCGCTCCAGCGCCGGCCAGGAGGCGTCCATCTCCTCGATGAAGAAGGCATACTCCACCACCGCCGTCTTCGGCAGGCTGATCCCCTTCGACTGCCGGAAGGTATCAAAGGTCTCGCGACGCTGGGCTTCGAAATTGTGATCCATGGGCAGCCTCCTGCCCGCCTTCTACCTCACTCGTCGCGGTGACAGAAGCCCCGCTCATAGGCGGCATCCCAGGTCCAGTCGCTCGCATTCAGGGCCTCGAACCCCACCGGCTCCAACACCCGCGTCTTGCCAGCCTCGGTCGCCGTCATATTCCACAGATCAACCGCGCAGTCGAAAGCCTGCCCCGCCCGCTCGCCTTGGTGGTGGTAGCCCACCAGCGTGAACTGGTTGTCGATGAACTGGATCTGCGTGACCGTCCGCCCGCTGCCCGTCTCATCGGCATAGTCAGTGACGATCTGCAGGATGCTGCCATCGCCTGTGTCCAGCACCTCCAGCGCCTGCTTCGTCGCAAAGGCCCCCAGATCGATCTTGAGATTGTCGAACTGCGGCTCACCCTCGGCCACCGCCGGGCTGCCCGGCCCGCCGCCCCAGATCACCAGCCGGGCCATGTCCTTGTTCTGGGTCAGCCGGGCGAGGAAGGTGAACCCCTCCCCCGAAGCCCCGGCCCAGTTGCCGCTCGCTTCAGAAAGAACCGTCTCGGCAGTGGCGGGCACCGCACAGGCGAGAGTCAGGCAAAGGGCAGGCAGAAGGCGCATTCGGGGCTCCCGGATCAGTTGCCCGGACCTTGCCGCCCTTCTCGCGAAAGCGAAAGGGCTGGAAAACCCGCCCCTACCCCGCCAGCCGCGCCGCCAGGTCCCGCTGCCGTTCAAGAACACGCGGCAGGTCCAGCGTCAGCATCTGCCCGTCGCGCACCACCTGCCGCCCTTCGACCAGCAGGTGCCGCACCCGCGTCGGACCGCAGAGGACCAGCGCCGCGACCGGGTCCCAGGACCCCGCCGCCTCGACCCCGCGCAGGTCCCAGATCGCCAGGTCCGCCCGCTTGCCGACCTCCACCGAGCCCAGGTCATCGCGTCCCAGCACCTGCGCCCCGCCCAGGGTCGCGATCTCCAGTGCTTCGCGCGCGCTCATCGCATCCGCCCCCCGCGCCACCCGTTGCAGAAGCATCGCCATCCGCGCCTCGGCCACCAGGTTGCCCGCGTCGTTCGAAGCCGATCCATCGACCCCCAACCCCACCTTCACCCCTGCATCCCGCATCGTACGCACCGGGGCGATCCCGGACCCGAGTCTACAATTCGAACATGGACAATGCGCAATACCCGTCAAAGACCGGCTGAAAAGTTCAATTTCCGAACTATCCAGCTTCACGCAATGCGCGTGCCAGACATCCGCGCCGGTCCAGCCCAGATCTTCGGCATACTGGCCGGGGCGGCAACCGAACCGGGTCAGCGAATAGGCCACATCCTCGTCATTCTCCGCCAGATGCGTATGCAGCATCACCCGCTTGTCCCGCGCCAGCAGCGCCGCATCCCGCATCAGATCACGGCTGACCGAGAAGGGCGAACAGGGCGCAAGCCCCACTCGCACCAGCGCGCCCGGTCGCGGATCATGGAAGCGATCCACCACCCGGATCATGTCCTCCAGGATCGCCGCCTCCGCTTCCACCAGACTGTCCGGCGGCAACCCACCCGCGCTGATCCCGATCGACATCGCCCCCCGCGTCGGGTGGAACCGCAAGCCCACCTCCTGCGCCGCCGCGATGGTGTCGTCCAGCCGCGCGCCATTGGGGTAAAGATACAGGTGGTCCGAGGTCATCGTGCAACCCGACAGCGCCAGTTCCGCCAGCCCGACCTGGGCCGAGGTGAACATCTCCTCCGGCCCGAAACGCGCCCAGATCGGATAGAGCGTCTTCAGCCAGCCGAACAGCAGCGCGTCCTGCCCGCCGGGCACCGCGCGGGTCAGGGTCTGGTAGAGATGGTGGTGCGTGTTGACGAGGCCCGGCGTCACCACGCAGCCCCTGGCCTCGATCACTTCGGCACCCTCGGCCCCCAGATCAACGCCGACCGCGACGATCACCCCATCCCGCACCCGGACATCGGCACCGGACAGCTCCTCCCGGCGGGGGTTCATCGTCACCACGACATCAGCCTTGCGGATCAGAAGATCGGACATGGGCGCACCTTTCGCGCACCCTTCGGTTTCAGGGGAAACCAGCGCCCGCCGTCAGAAGGGAGAAGGACACGGCCGACCCGCACAGCTTAGTCCAGTCGCACCGCCTCCGGCAAGCCAGGCGAGCGGAGTGTTTCGGCGCAAACCGCCGAAGGTCTTTCGCAAGACTTTTCGAAAAGCCTGTCTGGCTTACCCGTTCAGCAAAGCCAACGCCTCGGCGTGAATCTCCCGGCTCGCCGCGGCCAGGATTTGCCCGCCGTCATGCGCCGGGCGGCCCTGCCAGTCGGTCACGATCCCGCCTGCCGCCTCGATCACCGCGATGGGGGCCAGCACGTCATAGGCCTGCAAGCCCGCCTCGATCACCAGGTCGATCTGCCCCGCCGCGATCAGCGCATAGGCATAGCAATCGGTGCCGTAGCGCACCAGCTTCGCCCCCGCCGCAACCCGCCGGAAAGCCGCGCCCTCCTCGGCAGTGCCGACCTCGGGGAATGTCGAAAACAGGATCGCTTCCGACAGGGGCCGTGCCGCCCGCACGCCCAGCTCCGCCTCGCCCATCGGGCCGACGACCCGCGCCCGTCCCAGGCCGCCCTCGAACCGTTCGCCGATATAGGGTTGGTCGATGATGCCGAACAGCGGGCCTTCCGCGTCGCGGACCGAGATCAGGACACCCCAGGTCGGGGTGCCCGCCAGATAGCTGCGTGTGCCGTCGATGGGATCAAGGACCCAGGTCAACCCGCTGGTGCCGGCCGAGGCACCGAACTCCTCGCCCAGAATCGCGTCGTCGGGACGGCGGCGGGCCAGCACCTCGCGCATCCGCTCTTCCGACAGGCGGTCGGCGGCAGTCACCGGATCGAAGCGGTCGGTTTCCTTGGTTTCGGCAACCAGCGCGCGGGTTCTGAAATGCGACAGGGTCGCAGTGCGCGCCACATCGGCCAGTTCATGTGCGGTGGCGACCAGTTCAGCCGCAAGCGCCGTCGAAACCCGCATCGTCTTCTCCCTAGCCTGACGGGCCCGAAGGCCCTTGTCCCCGGCGCTAACCGCACGCGGGGACGAGGTCAAGGCAGAGTTCAGGCGGCTTCGGACAGGACCCGTGCAAGGTCGAAGAGCCGACGGCGCTGCGCCTCGG